>WTHC01000036.1:0-4597 GCA_011523285.1 Nitrosopumilaceae archaeon
GTATGTGCCGTCGTATATTAAATCAAAGTAATTAATTGATACTTTTGTTTTAATTTTTTTATAATCTAATATGTTTCCATTAGGATCTATGATCTGAATCACTACCATATTGCCATGATTATTACTCATGATAGTTTTATAAAACCCAATATTATTTTCAATAGAATTATTGTTCAATGTTATTGTTTTTTGCAAATCAAAATTTGCAATAGATAATTTGTCCACATGCGCATATAATATAATATAAATGAATCCTAACATAATTAACATGATGCCTATAAGATAAAATTTCTTGTTTTGCAATCTAATAATGACTAATAGGATATTAATAAGGGCTCGGAGGGCTTCGATCCCTCGACCTGGCGGTCCGAAGCCGCCTGCACTATCCAAACTGTGCTACGAGTCCACAAACTTCTAAATTACTTGCTTATTTAAATACAAGTTATTCTAAATTGATTTTATTTTTATGTTTCAATCCAATAAGTATCATCCATACTCCAAAAATAGCCATGAACAATGAAACCTTTTCATTAGTTATTTCTGAATTTATAACAAAAACTAATACGAATTCTGGCCCCCAAATAATAATTTGACGTACAATCACGATGGATGAAATAATTAGAAATAACGTTCCTATTGCAGCAAACCAGTTATTATGTATCGACTCCATTTATTTTAACATATTTTAAAACCAGGATTTTTTAACTTGTTTCTAATCATCACATTCAACAATAACGGTGTAGCAATTTCTGCCATGTAAGATAGCTTGCCAGCCCCTAAATATAGTGGCCTAAGATCTTTAATTTGAGAAATTAGTGTATTAGTAATATTAATTGCGTCTTTATCATCTCCACATACAAAAACATCATAATTTAAGACCATAGTTGGGTCTAGAAGTTTTTTTTCAGATATCACATGAAATGCTGATACTAATCTATCACTTTTCATGTATTTTTTTACCAATTCAAACGATGATGGTTTTCTATATTTAAACGGCACAAATTCAAATCCTATTTTTGTTTTTTCCATTGGTACTATAGGTGATATCACCACACATTCATCTTTTATCTTTGGTAGTATTTGCGAGCAAATATTATCTATATTCTCATACGGAATAGATAATATTAAAACATCACTTTGTTGAGCTACTTCTACATTATTATGGCCACTTATAGACCCACTTGTTTTTTCATATGTATTTGAAATTTGTTTGTATTCTTGTGCTGCTTTAGATGCCCTTTCAGAATCTCTAGAACCAATTAATATATTATGATTCTTGCACCATCTTATTGCAAACCCTTTTCCCATTCCTCCAGTTCCGCCAATTATACCTATATTCATAAAGTGATAAATTAATAATACTATTATTATCTTTATTTCAAATGACCACAATTATCTTATTGAGACATGGGCAAGCATTGAATAACACAAAAAGAATTTTGGCAGGTAGATCTGATGGCATCAATTTAACTTCTGAAGGAATTAATCAAGCTAAAAATATTGCAGAATTTATTAAACCTCTAAATATTTCCACAATCTATTCTAGCCCTATCAAAAGGGCTCAAAATACTGCAGAAATAGTCGCAAATCATAATTCTATAGACTATTGTATTGATGATAGATTAATTGAATTAGAAATGGGAAAATTCACCGGCATGAGATATGAAAAATTATTTTCAGAACATGGAAACGTATTTTTAAAATTTTATGAAGGCGATCCAGAAATCAGACATTATGGTGTAGAAACATTCTCAGAAGTTAAAGATAGAATATCTAACATCGTAAATTTTGTAAGTCATAAACATTCGAACCAAAAAATACTTTTAGTTACCCACATGGATCCAATTAAAGCAATGATCTCTAATATCGTTGATATCACACCACACTCTTTGTTCGAATTGGTAGTTGCTAACGCCTCATTGACAATAATAAACAATAATCATAACAAATTATCTCTATTAGCAGTAAATCTAATGAACATGGATCGATTCCAACAAAATTTTATATAGTTCCAAAACCCTTAAATAGAAATTTTTAGTGACGTCAAAATGATTGATAAAAAAAAATTTACTCTGTATTAACCTACTTGCGGTAATGATTATGATATATCCAATTAATTTCTCATTAGCTCTAGAAGATGATCCTGGTAAATACATAAACCGTAAAGCTGAAGTTTGGAACCTTTTCTACAGAATGATGACAGTGGCATTTGTGATAGGTTCTGTGGTTTCAGGTACGCTTATTTGGTTAGTTTGGAGATTTAGAGAGTCTAACCCAAAAGCAAAAAAAACCAAATATGAAGAACAAGGTAAATGGTAATTATGAGTGAACATTCTAGCTGGCCTGAATGGATATATGTTGGTGTTGTTGTAGCATTACTGATTTATGTTGGTGCTGAAGCATGGAATATAGAACGAATTATAGAACATATTCCATCAGATGCTGAAATAATTCAAGTCGCAGGTCAACAATGGTTCTGGACTTTTGAACATGAAGATGGAACAAAAGAAATAGGTGAACTTCATCTTAAAAAAGATCACGCTTATAAATTTGAAGTGGTTTCTAAAGATGTAATTCATTCTTTTAATATACATGATTATGTGGTATTAGTAGATGCTGTACCTGGAAGAGTTAATACTGTCTGGTTTTCGCCAGATGAAAGCGGCGAGTTTGATATTCAATGCAGAGAATATTGTGGGTTAATTCATTATAACATGCGTGCAAAATTATATGTAGATGATGAATCTTGAATCAAAAACACTTTAATGTTATACATAAAAATATAAATCACAGAATGAGTGTGAAATGACGCTAGAAATTCAAAAACCTAGACCTATTTGGCAAATAATGTTTTCTACACATCATACAGATGTGGGCTTATTATATCTCATTACATCTCTAGCAGCTCTATTTATGGGAGGAACACTAGCATTAGCTATACGTCTAGAATTATTCTTACCTGGCTCCCAATTCATTTCTGATTCTATGACATTTAATAGAATGTTTACTGTGCATGGTACCACATTGATCTTTCTTTTTATACTTCCATTTGCTTCTGCAGTGGGGAATTACCTTATTCCTATCATGGTGAGATACAAAGATATGGCTTACCCAAAGCTTAATGTAATTGCATATTGGATGATACCTCCAGCTTTTGCATTGATCTGGTTAGGCTTTGCTGATTTCACATGGAATGCATATGCGCCATATTCAGTTACTCGCGCTCCTGGCCCAGCAGCTGATATGTGGATACTGGGGTTAAAACTTCTAGGTATATCGTCAATTCTTGGAGCAATTAATTTTATTGTGACCATTTTAAAGTGTAAACATCCAGATTTGCCACTGAGTAAAGTGCCATTATTGGCATGGTCTTATTTGACATCCTCCTTAATCATGTTAGTAGCGATGCCTACCTTCGCAGCTGCACTACTTATGTTATTAACAGATAGACTTGGTCTATCTGGATTCTTTAATCCAGCTATGGGTGGTGACCCTATAGCATATCAGCATTTATTTTGGTTTACATTTCATCCAGAAGTGTATGTATTAGTTATACCTGCAATAGGATTTATGTATGATATAATCCCAAGATTTTCTAGAAAACCTATCTTCAGTCATGTGTCTGGGATAGCTGCATTTGTATTATTGAGTATAGTAGGATTTGCGTCATGGGCGCATCATATGTATGCTACAGGAATGTCATTTACGGAAAAAACTGTATTTATGATTGGTACTTTATCTGCCGTTCCGGCATCTGCAATGCATGTATTTAATTTTATTGCAACGATGTGGGGCGGACGTATTAAATTCACTACGCCTATGATGTGGGCAGTTGGTGGAATTGCATTATTTTTTTCAGCTGGAGCTGGAGGAGTAGTAAATAGTGCTATGCCTCTAGATTTTATGACCCATGATAGTTATTGGGTTGTAGGACACTTTCATTTGTTCGTAATGGGAACTATTGCATTTGGTTCTTTCGGATTTCTTTACTATATATTCCCATTTGTCACTGGCAGAATGTATAATGAAAAACTTGGAAAAATTCATTTTATCATGTCATTTATAGGAACCATTATGGTATTTTTCACACAACATATACTCGGATTATATGGTATGCCACGACGAATTTTCGATTATCCGCCTATTCCAGAATGGATTGCAATGAATCAATTTATAACCATTGGTGCAATGATAATAGGTATTGGCATGACAATTTTCTTAATTAATATAATATATAGTTCCGGAAAAGGCAAAGAAGCTAATATGGATGACCCATGGGCAGTAGGCGGCGAAAAATATTATTATCCATATCAAAGTAAAACGCCACACCATTAGGGAATCATGTAAATATGGATCAAAAAAATACTAACACAATATACAGAACAACTACCACACGCACTTGGAAGATGTTAGCTATAATTGTAGGTCTTTGTATTTCTGGTTCTGTTATTTTTTTTAGTATGTGGGATTATTGGACTTCTCAACCTCCTAATGCTGGATCCACTTCTGTTGTAGAAGATACAGCGCAAACTGAATTTACGGGAGTTGAAATTCCTATATCTTTATCTTTCGTAGAATCATCAGACTTCCGAACATT
>WTHC01000036.1:4697-21185 GCA_011523285.1 Nitrosopumilaceae archaeon
AGCTTTTAACGCTTTGCCTGGCGAAGAAGATCATAACCCAGAAATACGTGTAAATGTGGGTGATAAAGTTATATTTGATGTAATAAATAATGGTAAATCATTTCATGCATTTGCAGTTACATCAAATGATGAAGGATTTAATGAAGGTGTAGTTGAAGAATCTAAAATAGCTAGTTCTAGTAATCCTCTTAAACCTGGAGAATCTGGAAATTCATTTTTTGTATCTGCTGAAGAAGGTACTTATTATTACATATGCACGGTACCAGGGCATCGTGAACAAGGAATGGAAGGTCGTATTATATCTACAAATGATGTAACTAATACTGTAAAACCATCAACAGATAGTATGCATAGAAAATACACTTTATCTTTCGTAGAATCATCAGACTTCCGAACATTAGCTTTTAACGCTTTGCCTGGCGAAGAAGATCATAACCCAGAAATACGTGTAAATATAGGGGATACAATAACAATAAAATCTATCAATCAAGGTAAATCATTCCATGCGTTTGGTGTAGTGAAAAACCCAGAAAATTTTAATGATGTATTATGGGGGTCTGAAATTCAATCTGCATCTAATCCATTAAAACCAGGAGATTCTGGAGAATCTACTTTTATTGCTGAAGCAAGTGGTTCTTATTATTATATATGTACGGTCCCTGGTCATGCACTACAAGGCATGAAAGGTATTTTTATTGTAGACTAAATGTTAATAAAATATATCTCATTATCATCATTAATTGTATTATATTCTCTTATGTTTATTGGAGGATACGTTTCTGCAGCTGGTCTTGGATTGACATGTCCTGATTGGCCATTGTGCCCAAGTGGAATTTTGCCAAGTCCAGAGTATGTTATAGAATGGATTCATAGATTGGTCGCTGCAATTACTGGGGCTTTAATAATATCTACCGCAATAATTTGTTGGTTAACTAAAAATTCTAACCAGAAAATCAAAATAACTGGTACGTTGTCAGCAATTTTTGTTTTGACACAAATTACTTTAGGTGCGATAGTTATAGATCTCAAACTTCAAGCATTGCTAGTTGCTATTCATCTCGGTCTCGGCATAATTCTTTTTGCTATGGTGTTACTTACCACAATAATGGTATTTAGAATAAACAATATCGAAATCTCTAATTAGCGCTTAATTTTTTTTTGGATATATATATACAAAATTATACAACTTAAACCAATACTCCCAGATGCAATAGAATAGAAAAAAATATATCCAAAAGGATTATGCGTACTAATATTAAATGTATAAGTAGACTCTACATTATTATTCTTATATAAATCAACTTTAAAAATATGGTTGCCAGATTTATTGAATACATAATCCATTTCCCACTGATTTCCTTTATGATAAATTGGTTTTATCTGATCTATTTGAACATCATCATAGAAAATTCTCACGCCCATTTTAAACCCATTTTCATTATCAAAATTGTTTATTCTGAATAATATTTGTGATTTTTCTCCTGTAGTAGGAATTTCTGGAAGCGTAGCAATCTGTACTTTATAATTACCTATTATGGATTCAGCCGAATTGAATAATGAATGTGCACTTGACTCATTAAACATATTTAATGAAATAATCAAAATCGTTATTGTTATAACATGTTTATTCATTTTCATTAATAGTCTATAATCTTCTTGATCATTAATTTATGTGATGTTCTGACAAAACCTTTAAATCAAGATTGGTAAAAGTTTTGTTATTGGCAATTATACAAAAATCAATAAACATAAAAGTTCCACTAAGTACAGCTTTCACATATTTTGCCAGGCCTGAACATATGTCTGATCAAATGACTGGTAAAGGTATTGCTATGACTGTGATACCAATGGATATCAAAGATGGAATGGGCGTTGGTACAACTTTTAGGATAATAGGAGATTTTAATGGACGTAGATTAGAATGGGATTGTGTAACGACTGAATTCAAAAAAGAAGAACAAATATCTGCTAAAATGACCAAAGGCAAGTTTAAAAAATGGGAAATAACTACTAAATTCAAATCATTAAAAGATAATCTAACTAATATAACAATGACAGTTAACTATGAATTACCATTTGGATTGCTAGGCAAACTTATTAATATGATTGGATTTGAGAAATCTGCTTCAAGGGGCATGGAAACTGCACTTTATAAAGTCCGTGGATTGCTTGAAGGCAATGGTTCTTTACCAGTATACATAACATTGGACGCTTACAAAAAACTCATAGAAGAAAAGAAAAAAATGAATAATGCCCCAATATCTACAGTATTATCTACAGTTATTGAAAAATATAAGAATATAACTACTACACAAATAAAGAACTAAAAAATTAATATTAACATGGGGTCTGTAGCTCAGCCAGGTAGAGTACTGGACTCTTAATCCAGTCGTCGAGGGTTCGAATCCCTCTAGACCCATATTTTCATAAAATTCATTATCGTGATATGTGTTTTGTTCAGTGTTTACAGCTACACATTACAGACGTCATATCAAATGTACAATCATGAGGTCCTGCTGACTTAGAGTCTATAGGTATTTTTTTCATGCAGTCTGCATGTCTATTTTTCTTACAAAACCAACAAATTTTATTCAATTCGTTCATATTTCTATACTCCTGCAATACATCATTCACTGCAGTTATTAAATATACAGTAACCATGAAGAAAATCGTTTATCGTTTCCTGTAGTTACATCCTTAAATTTGTTTTGTAGCTTTCGTGTTATCATTCCTGGCTCCCCGTCTCCTATTTTTATATGATCTATTTCTGTTACTGATTTTACTTCAGCTGCTGTTCCAACCATAAATACTTCATCAGCTACGTAAAGATCTTCTCGATCTAAATCTACTTCCAGTACATTTTCGCCATCTAGCTTAATCATTTTCATGATGCTATCCCTAGTTATTCCATTAAAAATACCGGCAGTCAGTGGTGGTGTATACATGCACCCATCTTTTACAATAAAAATATGTTCTGCACTTCCTTCAGTTATTTTACCTTGATGATTTAATAGTATAGCTTCGTCACATCCATCGTTTAACGCTTCTATTCTAGCTAATGCTGCATTTGCATAATTAGAAGCAGCTTTAGCTTTCATTGGTTGTGATCTAGGATCTATTTTTATCCAACTGGAAATTTTACATTTTGCACCAGTCACATTGCCTGCACTGGTCTCTCCAATTCTCCATCCCCAACATGCAATTGATACATTTATATCATTTTTTGGTGTTAATCCCATTTCGCCATGCCCGTAATAAGCTATAGGTCTAATGTAGCATTCATTTAATAAATTAGCTTTGATCGTTTTTATTATTGCATTTGAGATTTGATTTTTGGAATACGGTATTTGCATAGAATACATCTTTGCCGATTTAAAAAGTCTGTCTATATGTTCAGGCAATCTGAAAATTGCGGGTCCTTTCTTTGTATTATAACAACGTATTCCTTCAAATATAGCTGTGGAATAATGTAATGCATGAGTTAATACATGTATTTTTGCATCTTTATAGCATACTAATTCCCCATTCATCCAAATTTTTCTATTATCTGACATATGTGATCGAATTCAAGTTTTTGTAATTTAAAGAATTATTTATATGATTATTTATCATTTAACACATCATCTTTTTAAATAAATTTTATAGTAGATCTGATAGAATGAACCGCATTTATTGCTTTTTCAATATTGGTATCTGAATCTTTAATTATAACTATGATTCTAGAAGTTTCTTCCTGTGCGTCTATATTTAATATATTTAATCCTACTTTTCCAATATTATATCCAATTTTACTCACAACTTGTTGAACTCTCCACATATCATCACCAATCAGTGTAATTACACCTCTATTGTATATTATATTTGCAAACGGATCAAAACTTAATAAATACCTCTCATTTCTTTTCACATAACTTCCATCTAAAAACAACATTCTAGTGAATTCAATACCGTCTTTGGTAAATGGAGATAAAACCACATATTCATTGTAACGCCTATTTGTATTTAGTGATTTTAATAATTCATTTACACATGAAGATTCTATCCTTAATATGGCACAATTCTTTTTACCGACCACAATCTTCAATGGATGCACATGCTCATATCTGATTTTTTTTTGTATTGTTGTTGTCCGTGACGGATTTTTCATATCTGTTATTTTCAGAGGAATTTCTACACCATTCTCTATTATCTCTTTAATAACTATTGGATCCAAAATCTTCATACCGAACATCCCAGCTAATCTGGCTTCGTTATATGATAATTTTTTAATCTCTGTTAATTTCTCTTTCACTATTTTTGGATCTGCAGAAACAACAGAGCTGTCTTTTTCAAACGATATCTCAACTTCATATTTTTTATTAAATAGTATGCCAAGGTCAACAGCAGTTCGATCTGAACCTCCTCTTTCATACGTTGTCATAATTCCATCTGTTGTTTTACCAATAAACCCTCCTATGCAAATAACTGTGTTATTTTGTAGTAAACATTCTATTTGATCTAGTCTTTTAGTAGATTCTAACGGCAAAAAATTTGCATTTTCTATATTATGATCTGTGATTATTGGCCAACAATCAAACGAGATTGACTCTGATTCTATTCCATAACTTAGCATAATATATTTCATTATATGTGACATAAGTATTTCTCCTGAATATGCAAGTGATCTAGATCTTACATCATCAGAAAAATTGTTATTTTCTTTAGCCTCTTTCAATGCAAGTTTTGATTTTGTTAAATATGATTCAATCAATTTATTAACATGATTTTTATATTTTTTTTTTAGAAATTTTGTAATATTTTCATATGTTTCGATTTTATTCAAAGCTGCTATTTTATTATTATGTAATTTTTGACTTATCTCTAATATTACATCAGTCATAGACTTAACCTGTTGTTTGTCAATTATTAGTGGGGCAGAAAAAACAACAATTATTTTTGCTGATTTTTTTTTAAAATCTTGTATACGTTTCATGATTATTGGTATGTTTGAACCATCTACTCCTATTGCACTCCCACCAAATTTAGCTATTATTAATTTAGTCAATCAAATAATAATCGTATATGCAATATTAATATTAATTATTTTATGTCATCATTATGTAATGTTAGTTGTTTGACATTATTTGTTATGTTAAAAGTTTAAATTGATTCTAATTAGTAAAAACCTGGGCTCATGGTCTAGCTCGGTTATGACATTGCCTTTACACGGCAAAGTTCCAGGGTTCAAATCCCTGTGAGCCCATATGGGGAACATTTTAAAAACCTCGAAACCCAATTGGCCTAGAAGATTCTGGATGTTCTTTTAACCATGAAATTTGTTTTAACATATCTTTTTTATCTGATGGAAATGTACCTTTTATGGAATATGCATTAGATGCATGGTTGGCTCTAAAGATAATTTCATCCTTTGTGTCGATATTTTTTATTAATAATTCTAATTCATTTAAAGCATCATTATCTTCTATGGGAACAAATTCTTCATCAAATTTAGCTAAAAATTCATTTTTGATCCCATTTTCTAGATTTAATGTAAGTGCTCCAACATATTTAGGTGCTATTGAATTTAATATTGTAGCGGTTTTAGTTATATGATCTATTGTGTATTTTTTGCCACCTAGGCCTAAAATTACCATGCATGACAATTCATATCCTGACTTTTTTGCTTTTGTACAAGCGCGTATGATGGTATCATGAGTTGCACCTTTAGTGATCTTTTTAAGAATCACATTGGATCCGCTTTCTATTCCTAAGTATAATAATTGTAATCCTGCATTATGAATATCTTCCAATTCTTTATTATTTTTTTTCAATAAATTCATCGGCATGGCATAACATGACACTCTTTCTAATTCTGAAAACTTTTCATACAAATATCCTAGTATTTCAATCATTGTTTCAGTTTTTATATTCAGTGCATCGCCATCGGCCAAAAATATTCTTCTTGTTTTTGGAATTTTATTAGACATTTCTAAAATTTCAGTTTTGATCTGTCGTAATGATTTTTCATAATATTGTTTGCTCCTATACATATCGCAAAATGAACACTTGTTATATGAGCATCCTAATGTTATCTGAAATATAAGAGATTCTGCCTCTGACGGTGGCCTATATACAGGATAATCATAATCTAACATCACTTTATATCTCCATTTATTAGTCTTTTATATTTTTTTAGTGCCATGAAGCAAATTGGTGATAAAACCATACATGAAAATAATAAGCTCAAATACACTGAATCTATAATTGATCCATCATAATTGTGACTATGAGTATGATTGATCATTATTTCTGAATATGAAGAAAAAAATACTTCGATGGTATTATTCCAGATTGTGTGTATTATTGTTTCTTCATACCACATATGTCCTCCTGGTAAACCATTTATTATTAACAAAGAGCCAATAAATATTAACATAAAACCAGTCATGTGTTCTATTGTACGTCTTTTTTTAATTAGTGCGCCTTTGACATTTATTCCAATTATTGTTATTAGAGAAATCAATATCAATGGAATAGCTCTGCCTATTCCATGAATAAATCCTAATGTAGATCCAACTTCCAAATTGCCTGTACTTGCAATATATGTCAATAGCCAATAAAACATAGGGTTAGGACATCCCACTCCAGCATTTCCTAACAGTAATCCCATAAAAAATGATTTCCCAAAATCGCCTCTTGTTTGAATGAACTTGGGCATTCCAGAGTATGACGGTAAATTTATATGTATTAGATTAATCTGGTTTAAACCAAATAAGAATGCAATAGTCCCAGCTATCAAAAACATAGTTGTTGAAATTGTATTTAATGCTATAATATCTCCAATTTTGGCTATAATTGTCCCATACACCGTGATTGTAATTGTTAAACCTAACCCAAATAATATAGACATTGTTAAACCTTTTTTGTAGCAATGCCCCATGCTTAATGGTACTATTATGAAAACTAAAGGCATGGTACATGGGAGAATAATCATAGACAATCCAGCTATATATGAGATCATCATCCATGTTACATATTGGATATTGTCATGAAAATCGACCAAAATAATTAAGGCAAAAAACACACCAATAATTATTAAGGAAATTAAAACCAATGCAAAACAAACAAAAATCTTGTAAATTGAATTATACATGTTATAATTTTGTTATATTTTTCAATTTAATAAAAGATTTATTATGCTGCATCAAAAAATTTTATTGTGATTTTATGCAAATTAATATTTTTGTAGATGGTTCTGGAGGAAACAATTCTGGATATGGATTCTACATCGCAAACACTGGCGAATCATCATATACAAAAAAATCTAATTTGACTAATAATCAATCAGAATATATGGCAATAATATATGCGCTTAAAACAGTTAATGTAGGAAGTGAGATAGTAATATACAGCGATTCTAAAAACACTGTATGCCAACTAAATCATAAATATGCGATAAATAACAATCAATTACGGTCATTGGCAAAGGAAGCATGGATTTTAATCAAATTGCATAAATCTGTAAAAATAATTTGGATACCAAGAAATAAAAATATCGCAGGCAAAATGTTAGGAAGCTAAAGCGTACACAGAAACATATTGGGTTCAATATGTTAAAAATTCAGTTTATATTTAACTTTACTTCGTATGAAAGCTTTTATTACACAATATAAATCATCAAATCATAGCATAATGACAAAATCATCTTTGCTTTCACCTAAATCCATTGCTATAATAGGCGCTTCTGATAAGTCAGGCAGTATAGGTAATGCAATAACAGCTAATATAATACAAGATTACACAGGCAAAATTTTTTTTGTAAATCCTAAACGCTCAAAAATTTTTAATAACAAATCTTATCTAAGTGTACTAAATATACCTAATACTATTGATCTTGCTATAATTATTACCAAAAATACGGTAGTGCCATCAGTCTTAGAACAATGTGGTGATAAACATGTTAAAGGTGCAGTAATAATAACAGCAGGATTTAAAGAAGTTGATGATCATGGTGCTCAATTAGAAAAAAAAATAAAACAGATCGCGTATAAATATAAAATACGAGTTATTGGGCCTAATTGTTTGGGGGTCATGAATTTAGATCAAAAAGTAATGATGAATGCAACATTTCTTAAAACTACTCCAGCTCACGGTAATATTGCATTAGTATCACAAAGCGGAGCTATATGTGCAGCTTTGGTGGAAGATGCAGGCGCTCAAAACATAGGCTTTTCTGCAGTGGTTAGTATGGGCAATAAAACAGATGTTAATGAAGTTGATATATTAAACATGCTCGCTAATCATAAACAAACTAAAGTCATCATCATGTATCTTGAAGATATATCTAACGTCAAAAAATTCATCGCAGTATGTAATAATATAACAAAATATAATAAAATTAGAAAACCTATACTTATATTAAAATCTGGGCGAAGCCAAGAAGGAGCTAAAGCTGCCATGTCTCATACTGGTGCAATAATGGGTTCTGATAAAATATATGATGCAATACTAAAACAATCTGGTGCTATTAGAGTAGATACAATGCAGGAATTGTTTGATTATTCTACTGCATTCTCCAAACAACCACTTCCATCACGTGGGGATTTAGTTATATTATCTAATGCTGGTGGTCCTGCAATAATATCTACTGACGCATGCTCTAAATTCAAAATTAATATGGCAGATATAAGCACAATTAGAAACAAAATAAACAAAATAATTCCACCATGGGCTAGTTCTAGAAACCCAATAGATCTGGTAGGTGATGCAGACCATGAACGATTTAAAATGGTGTTAGATTTAATTCTCGCGCATCGTAATGTGGGCTCTGTTATTGTGATGTGTACTCCATCTGCTACACTAAATTATGAAGATCTAGCTACTGTTATAGTACAGAAATCTAAAAAATATAAGAAAACCATGTTAGCTAGTTTAATGGGACTAGATGAAGGACATACAAATAAAGAAATTTTGATGAATGGTGATATACCATATTATAATTATGCTGAAGATGCTGTGAGAACTTTGTATACGATGCTCAAATTTGTCAAATGGACTAAATCAACTGAAGGTAAAATTAATAAATATGTTGTAGAAAAAGATAAAGTTCAAAATATTTTTTTGAAAGTAAAAAAAGAAGGCCGTAAAAATCTTCTAGAAGAAGAAGGTCAGAAAGTATTACAAGCTTACGGGTTCCCACTACCAAAAAGCCTTATTGCAAAAACAAAAAAGGACGCCATTAAAATCGCAAACAAAATAGGCTATCCAATTGTCATGAAAATAGCTTCTCCAAACATTATTCATAAATCTGATGCTGGTGGAGTGATAGTGAACGTTAAAAACGATAAGGAAGTGATTAAATCATTTAATGAGATAATACGTAATGTAAAACATTATAATGATAAAGCTGTGATTCAAGGTATTTTAATCACAGAAATGATTTCTGATGGTTATGAACTAATCTTGGGATCAAAAAATGAAACTGGGTTTGGACACGTTGTTATGCTTGGCATGGGGGGAATTTATGTTGAAGTGTTCAAGGATGTTACGTTTAAACTAACTCCAATTACAAATCAGGATGCTGATTACATGATTAATTCTATTAAGTTTAAAAAAATATTAAATGGTGTTCGTGGAAAACCTCCATCTGATATCAAAAAACTGTCAGAATGTGTACAACGACTTTCTCAATTGGTAGTAGATTTTCACGAAATCCAGGAGCTTGATATAAACCCAATTAGAGTAATGAGCCAAGGTAAAGGATGTAAAATTTTAGATGTGAGAATAAGTATTTGAACGTAAATGCATTTTAGAATATTTATAGTAGAATGATATATAATTTATATGGAAATTAAAACAGGACAAGATTATATAAACAGCCTCAAAGGTAGAAACCTTAAAGTTTATCTTTTTGGAGAATTGGTTGAAGAGCCTACAGAAAACCCAATTATAAAACCTTCAATTAATGCCGTAGCTGAAACTTATGATTTAGCTATTAGAGAAGAAACATTAGCTACTGCCAAATCATCTATATCTGGGCAATATGTTAATCGCTTTTTACATATAGCTGAAAATGCAGAAGATTTAGTTTTACAAAATAAAATGCAACGTAAAATGGGACAAAATACAGGTACATGCTTTCAACGTTGTGTAGGCATGGATGCACTTAATGCACTTCATTCTGTAACCACAGAAATAGATCAAAAATACAACACCAATTATCATACACGGTTACTGAATTTCATCAAAATGATTCAAACAGAAAATCTTGTTATTGGTGGTGCAATGACAGATCCTAAAGGTGATAGAAGTAAAACCCCATCTGAACAAGAAGATCCTGACCTATTTGTTCATGTAGTAGAAAAAAAAGATGATGGAGTTATAATAAATGGCTCAAAAGCACATCAAACTGGATGTGTCAATTCACACTGGATCATTGTTATGCCCACAGTTCGACTCACAGACAAAGATAAAGACTATGCAATTGTTGGTGCTATACCTGTAGATGCACCAGGAATTACTTACATATATGGACGTCAATCATGTGATACTCGAAGTGCAGAAGGAGGCGATATCGATCCTGGAAATACAAAATTTGCTGGGCAAGAAGCAATAATAATTTTTGATAAAGTATTCATTCCGTGGGACAAAATATTCATGTATGGTGAGTATGAATTTGCATCTATGTTGGTAGAGAGATTCACATGTTATCATAGACGTAGTTACGTATGTAAAACTGGATTAGGTGATGTATTAATAGGTGCTTCGGCGGCTATTGCAGATTACAATGGTTTGTCAAAAACATCTCATATTAAAGACAAACTAGTTGAAATGACTCATCTTAATGAATCTATATATGCTGCTGGTATTGCGTCGTCATATCAAGCACACAAAATGAATTCTGGTGTGTGGTTGAATGATGATATGTTAGCACAAGTTTGTAAGCATAATGTAACAAGATTTCCTTATGAAATAAGTAGACTTGCTCAAGACATAGCAGGAGGACTTGTTGTTACCATGCCATCTGAAAAAGACTTCAAAAATCACGAAATAGGGCCAATATTAAAAAAATATCTAGTTGGACGAAAGGGGATTGACGTAGAAGATAGAATGAGAATATTGAGATTGATAGAAAATATGACTCTTGGAAGAAATGCTGTCGGTTACTTAACTGAATCTATGCATGGAGCTGGATCTCCACAAGCACAAAGAATTCAAATAGCACGACAAATGCAATTGGGCTATAAGAAAAAACTGGCTAAAATATTGGCTGGTATTACAACCCACGACGAAAATGACGAAGATAAATATTCTGATTATTTCAAACGTGTGTTCAAAACCACGAACAATCAAAAACAGTGATAACTATATTATATGATATTATAGTTGTTATTTTTTATTCTTTTTTATACGATTGTAAATCATTATTGTTAATACAACCCCAATTATCACATAATTGATTGGAGGTGACAAGAATCTTATAACATGACCTATGTAAGGTATTGCATAAATTACTTTTCCTCTATATTCTTCCTCCGTGATTGGAAAGTCTACTCCTGGGATTGATTCCATGTTTGCGTCGCCTTTAGTTCTAATGATCTTGGGTTCATCATTCATAATTGAATTAACTCTATGAACTATTACTCTATCTTTGCTTATAGGCTTATCAAAAACTATTATATCTCCAATAGTAATTTCACTGAACTCGTAGTTGCCTTGTACTACTAGTACATCGAAAACTTGTAATTCTGGAATCATACTGCCGCTGGAAACAACATAAAATGGATTATAAGTACCAAAAATCATTTGCATAGATAACCAAATAACTGAAATACCAATCAAAATTATTACTATTTCCTTTATAGATTTCTTTGATATGATATTCTCTATGTGCAAACTAGTTAACACAATTAATTAATACTTGTTCCACACTTTTCACAAAATTTTGAATCAGGTTTATTAACAAACATACAATTACTACATTTTAAGTTTGTATCATTGTTATTTGATATCTGTTTATCATGATCTGCATCAAGTAAAATAATCTCACCAATTTTTTTAATATTATTCCAATTTACTGTGATAGTTTCTCCGTTATCTTGAATCACAGCCAAAACTATTGATTGTGAAGAGTCTATGCCAACTTGTTTTGCTATTCCCAATTTTTTAGCATTTTCATCATAAACATGCATTCCAATTATGGAATTGAAAGAAACATTATCAGTTTTAACGTCATTTTGTTTTTGTGGTTTCGTGTCCTCATTGGCTCTACTTTCACTTATAGCATTCCCCACTTCGCTATTATCTGGTTTTTTAAATTCTCTATATTCGGCAATTACAGATTTACATTCTTCACAAATGTATTGGCCTTTTTCTATTAATGTAAGATTTTCTGCCACTTCCTCATTTGGGTTACTAAATTCTATTTTTGGAGACTGTTCGTACTCTTTTTCACACATATTGCAATAATACTTAGAAATCTTTGTTGATTCCAATCTTCCTAACGGAGCTAAAAATAAATCTGGTCCTCCCAAATTTCCTTTTTGTTGTTCTTCTTCACTAATCTTAGCAATTACATACCCACCAGATCCACGTAACTTCTTAATTTTTAAATCCAACATAAAATTATAATGCTATAATTAATATATATATTTGAATTTTCACGTTATAATACTAATAACATATTTAGGTATGTATAGTATATCATATTCATATGCCAATAATAAAAATCAAAGATTTAAAAAATTGGGAATCTTCTGTAATTGATTCTAAAATACCAGTATTTGTAGATTTCTGGGCAGAATGGTGTGGACCATGTAGAATGATCGGCCCTATTGTTGAAGAATTATCTACAGAATATGATGGTAAAATCAATTTCGTAAAAGTTAATGTAGATGAATCTAATGAATTAGCATCTAAATATAATATCTTTAGCATACCTACACTTCTAATATTCAACAATGGCAAACTGATCGACCAACAAGTTGGAGCAGCATCAAAAGAATCATATAAAAATATGATTAATAGAATATTAGAAAATAAAATAAACTAGGATCTAAAACAATTAATAACACCTAACATAGATCTCAATATGTCTGATACGGTAGATACTTTAAATCTATTAACAGATAAGCTTAATGAACTATTTAATCAAACCCAAAATTATTACGAATCATTTCTTGATACTAATACACTTTACAAAAATGGACAGATTAGTGATAGCGATTTCTTCAAAAAATTAGGAGATTATACAGTAGCATATTCTGCATTAGAATTCCTTTCAATCAAAGTCATCTTTGAAATTAAAAAATCTATTGATAAAATATCTAATGGTCAAAATAATGCAATGTCGAATTCTACTGGTAGTATAATGACAAACCAAATACCGCCAAATATTGGTGGTGGTCATCTCGCTTCTAATATTCAACAACTTGGAACTAACGCAAATCCACTAGGGGCTCCACCGCAAGTTATATCTGCACAAGATAATTTCAATAATGTTGGAACTCTTCCGTCTCCAGATCCTACACTGGCAACATCACGATCTACGAATACATGTAATTCCTGTGGGATGAAATTGAGACTAAATGCCAAATTTTGTACCAAATGTGGTAATAAAATATAGTCATTTTATGTCTTGGTCCATTTATATCATTTTTGATTTTCTCCACATTCTACACAAAATCTGGCATCTGCAGAATTTTCTTTACCACATTCTGAACAATATTTTATGTTGGGGATTTTTTGCCCTATTTTCCTTACTGCCCCTGTAGGAACGTATTTGTCATCGTCAATTATTTTTACAATTGTATTTTCATCTTTTTCTTCCATATATGACATCATACGTGGAATTGTATTTTCTTTGTTATGTGGATCTGGGATGATATCTCCTAACCAAAACGAATACCTTAGTAAAGTCAACTCTGGAGTAGAAAAAGTTAGAGTGTGACTAGACATATATTCTTCAGCTGCAGCTTTGGAATTAAAAACTTTCATCATCATCATTTTTGATGATGTCTATAATATAGCTAATGGACCGGGAGGGAATTGAACCCCCTACCTCCACGTTGCGAACGTAGCATTATGCCATTAAACCACCGGCCCGTAATATCAAAAGCTTATTTTGGTATTTATTTAATTATAGATAATTCTATAATTAACTAATGCCTGTTTATGATGTTGTAATAACTAATTCGCATGTAGTTTTACCAAATGGAATAGTAGAAAAAAATATAGTTATAGATAATGGGAAAATAGCTTTATTTACAAATGATATTCCTTCATGTGATAGAAAAATAAACGCGTCTGGTTTAATATCCATCCCAGGAGTTATTGATCCTCATGTCCATTATGGTGTATACTCTCCAATCAAACATGCTGCTATTACTGAATCTAGTGTAGCTGCAATTGGAGGAATCACATCTATTATGCGAATGTTCAGAACTATTAGATCATATAAAGATATATTGCATAAACATATCTCAGCATCTTCCAATTATCATTATGTGGATTACTCTATGCATGCCTCCATATTCAATCAACAACAAGTCAATGAGATGAAATATTGTGTTGATCACAATATCACATCTTTTAAATTGTACATGAATCTCGGATCGCATATAGGAAAAATCCACATGGATATGGATGATCCAATAATAAATTCATTACAAGAAACAACTGTAGAAGTAAATTATGAGTTAATTAAAAATGTGATTCAAAAAGCATCTTCTCTACACTGTCCCGTTTTAATTCATGCAGAAGACTACGTAACATGTTATAATAATGAAACAAAAGCAAAATCTAAAAACCTGGATGGTCTAAAAACTTGGTCTACTTGTAGATCTGCAGAATCAGAAGCCATAGCAATAAAAAATGTTTGCAAATTAGCTCGAGATTTTAATTGCACTCTATATTTCGTTCATATTGGATCTATCTTAGCAATGACACAAATACTTCATGAAAAAGATAAGGGCACAAAAATTTATACCGAAACGTGCCCACATTATTTAAAATTATCTTATGATAAACATCACAATTATAATGCCAAAGTCATGCCTCCTATACGATCAATTAATGATATTCAGCATATTTGGAATTCCATACGCGATAATAATATAGATACTATTGGAACTGATCACGTTGCAAATAGATCAGATCTAAAAATCGGACATAATATTTGGACTACTCTGGCAGGGTTTCCTGGATTAGGAACATCTTTATCTATATTGCTAAGCGAAGGCATAAATAAAAATAGAATATCATTATCTCAATTAGTTAATATAACAAGCACCAACACCGCAAAAATTTTTGGAATGTATCCAATAAAAGGTTCCATGCAAAAAAATGCTGATGCTGATATAACAATAATAGATCTTAAAAAAGAAATGAAAGTAAAAAATATCTCATTTCATGGGCATTCTGATTATAATGTTTATGACAATATGATATTGCAAGGATGGCCAGTTAAAACACTATTGAGAGGAGAATTAATAGCCGAAAACTTTGAAATAGTAGGTAAATTGGGATCTGGTAAAATTATTGATAGACACATTACAAAATATTGAAACTTCCATCCAAATTAGCTTTATATATCATATCTGGTTTTCTCTTAAAAATACCTACTTCTAAAACTCCAGGAATATTAATCATTTTGTTTAATAAAATTTGAGGCTTTTCTATTATTCCAAAACCACAATCTATAATCATATTTCCATTTTCAGTTATTATGGGATATCTTTTATTGTTAGTTCTAAGTGTCGGTTTACCATTTATCCCAATCAGTTTTTTCATTATATATGATCTAGCTGACTTATGAATTTCTATTGGTATATCTATATTTATCTTATTAACAAATTTAGATTCATCAGCTATAATAATAATATTTTTAGACATATTCATTAATATATTCTCCATTAGTAATGCGCCTCCTCCCCCCTTGACCAGATTCTTTTCTTTGTCTATCTGATCTGCACCATCAAACATGATATCTACTTCGTCTAAATTATCTGATTCTATCAATTGAATATAATTATTTTTTTCAACCACCATTTTTATCTGTGATGATGTTGGAACTGCCTTTATTTTTATTCGATTTTTTCTTACAAACATAGATAATGTTTCTGCAAATGTAGCTGATGCATGGCCGCTTCCTAAAGCGATTATTTTGTTATTTTTGACGAATTTTAATATATGGAGTGATACTTTTGTTAACGCATCATCGAAATTATTATTCAACTCCTATTTCTTCCAATTTTGATAATGTTTCCATTATTTCAGATTTAATTTTTTTGATTTCTATATCATTATAATTTACTTTTGATGTTTTATCACGAAAATCTTGTTTCGACATATCCACTTCATGAGATAATTTGGTTACATGGTTTAATCCTACTCTCTGGTCTTTAGTTTTATTGTCAACATTGTTTGATTTATCATTCGAGTTTCTAGCTAATTTGTTTTCAAATTTTAAAAAACGTTCATCGATAATTGATTTAATTTTCTCTATACTTC
>WTHC01000004.1 GCA_011523285.1 Nitrosopumilaceae archaeon
CTAATAACTTAATGAATTCTTTGGTAAATGATATTGATTTCAATAAAAATATATTGATAATATCTGATATACAAAATACTTTACAAGCTGAAGCTGCATCTACTTCATTCACAGCCAATAACTGGAACGTATCATTTTTGGGAGATATATCTGATGCTATAGATGTATTATTTGATATAGATTTACAAAAGTTTTTTCATAAAATTATGACGGACAAGGAGCTTATGTTGGTACTAGTATTTGTTGAATCATACGAGAAACTTAAATTTTTTTCGGAAACACTGAAAGGTATTAAAAAGAAATTTAATAATGATATTTTTTTGATGCTATTTTATGACGATGTGAATGTCGATGTTGATGCAGATCTTATCACTAATGATTTAAAAATAGTTTTTCAATGGGCAGATACTAAAATTACTGGTATGTCAAAATGGGCCGAGTGAGATTTGAACTCACGACCTTTCGATATCTGAATTGCATTATCAGTCGAACGCTCCAGCCAAGCTGAGCTACCGGCCCACGAAGTTTCTTTATTTACATCAGTTTAAATTTATTGTTTCTTCCATTTTATAGAACAACCAATTGAAGGTACAAAATCATTAATTATTTTTATTCCATGTAATGACTTCTCTATATTGATAATCATTGTTTTCTCTGTTACCTTATCCTCTGGCTTCATAGCATCATCTATCCTTCCATGAAAAATTAGTTTCCTGTTATTATCAAATAAAAATGGATCTGGGGTGCACTTTGCACCATACTTAATAGCTATTTCTTGATTTTCATCAAACAAGTAATCGAATTTGATATTTCTATTTTTAGCAGTTTTTTTCATGTTCTCGAAGCTATCATCTATATATTGTACAGAATCATTACTATTTATGCCAACGATTGCTAATTTATTACTGAATTTATTATAGATTTCATTAATTGCATCAATCTTGGCTTGCACATAAGGACAATGATTACACATAAAAATAACTAGCAACAAGTCATAATCAGCATAATCGTTTAATTTATGTATTCTATCATCAATACCCACTAGCGAGAAATCTGGTGCAGTTGAACCTTTAGTTAATATCAATTCTGATCCCAACAAAACCATACAAAACAATAACAAATTTTCTAATAAATTTGTTTTTAATATTTATATTGATAATAATAATGATTCCTTTGATGGGCTGATAGTTTAGACTGGTAGAATATCTGCCTTGCACGCGGATGGTCGGGGGTTCAAATCCCCTTCAGTCCATACTAAATTACAATATATTTAAGATGGGTTTAAATATGCTATTACTCACACAACACCATGGCTGGAGAAATAGAAGCTATGGGAGTTTGGATTCCACTTATAGTTGGTCTCACTCCTGGATTGGTATATTGGTTTGTTATAACCGCTATGAAAAAAAGATAATATCAATTAACTTTATATTTTTATTAATATGAGTAGTTATTTAATACTAATTTGATTTTTATCTTTTATATATGATGTATTTATAAAATATAACTATTAAAATAATGTTCAAATTTATTACTGTAGCTGTAGGCGGGACATTTGATGTCATACATAAAGGACATATGACGTTATTTGATAAAGCATTCTCCATTTCTAAACATGTGATCATAGGGCTTACGAGTGATAAATTCATAAAGCAAAAAAATAAACATGTATTACATAATTATAACATGCGTTACATAATGTTGAAACATGTACTTTATGCTAATTTTCCTGACAAGTTTTATACAATCTATAAAATAGATGATAATTTTGGGCCTACATTATATTATAAAGATCTAGATGCATTAGTAGTTAGTAACGATACACAAAATATTGGTTATGAAATAAATCATACCAGAAGAAAAAATGGCTTGCATGATTTAGAAATCATAATCATGCCTATTATTATGGCTGTAGACAATAAACCTATTTCATCCACTAGAATACGAAACTCTGAAATTGATAACAATGGAAATTTAAACGTAATTAACAAATAGATTTGATATAATATATCAAACATTAATAGAGTTTTATATTGTTGATGAATAATACGATTAATGAAATAGAGAAAACTATCAACACTCTTTTGTCTGGATTGGATCCAGATATAATATCGCATTGGTTTGATCAAATAATAAATGATGTCCACGATATTGTTCCGCCTTGGTTACAAGATAAAATATATGTGACACAAGATGTGAATTTGCCCATGAAATTTAATATACATGTATCAAAACGTGCAATACGGTATTTAATACAAGCAATAGATCAAAACATTACATCCATGTCATATCCTACAAGATTATATTTTCTTAAAATCGAAGAATTTATAGAGCTTGAAATTAACAAATTTTATAAATAATTTAAGTTTTGGCAATTTCTACATATTCCTCGTACGTATTTGTATATGAAATTTTATGTATGCCTTCGCATATGGATTGAATGAAATCCGTAAATGCATCTACCTCTTTACTATTTTTCAACATTACACTGTGCGCAGATTTATCTTTTAAAGATATTATAATCTCATTATCGATTACATTGATAACTTCTTTGATAAATGTCTCACCGCCTTTTTTGACAAAAATCAAGCTAGATAATTTAATAGCTTCATAATGATCTTGGCAGAGAATTTTTTTGATCATTGTAATATGTATTCTTTCATATATTTTACAGCTTCTTTACGTCTTTGCTGGTGTATCTCTAAAAAATTATTGATTTTTTCAATAGCTATAGATTTTAATTCTCCTGTTAGCAGTCTACCTGAAGTATAATCGTCATGGATTCTCTTTAATTTGCTATCATTAGGTTCAAAAAACATACGTAAATATTGATATGAAATATCTATTTTTGGATCCCCGCCTTTTTTTCTATGTAGTTTTATATCTGATTGACCTCCAGAAAATGCATATTTGTTAATTTTATTTTTTACAGTGCTTGGACTATCTGTAGTATAGATCACGCTATTTTTTTTTGATGTAGACATTTTATTATTTACCCCCATAAGAGACGGCATCATCATTCCATGAATTATTGCTGGTTTTATTTTTCCAATTTTCGGTGCTACGTCCCTCGTAATTCTAAAATGTGGATCTTGATCTATTCCTAATGGTATTAATACTGGTTTATTTTCTATGAAACATGGTGCTGATTGTAATGCTGTATAAAATATCATGCCTATATTTGTATCGTTAGTAAAACCGAAAACAGCTTTTATGTTAGACAAGTTTATTTTTTTAGCTATTTGGCAAGTTGTAGGATATAAATTTCCAATATTTTTTGTATTGATGATTATTTTTGTGTTATGTGGTTTAAAACCTAACGCAATGAAATCTATTATATTTTCATACGTAAATCTAGATACCATGTCCAACGTAATGTCTTTATTAGCAAAAAATTTCTCGTCATCTGATAACTGGAAATAAACATTTGTATGAAATTTATCTTGAATCCATTTTGTCAAAACCCATGGAATTAAGTGCCCAATATGTGTATTTCCTGAAGGTCCACGTCCAGTGTAAACAAAAAATTCATTATTTTGTTCATGCGTATCTAGTATTTTGTTCAAGTCTCTATGTGAAAAAAAAATACCACGCTTAAGCATAAAATGTATATCGCCGGTAATTTTTTCTAATCTATCTAAAATTTGTTCAGAAATTCTCTCTGTTCCAAATTGTTCTATCAACTTATTATAATCTATATTTCCTTCTACATGCCATGGTGTTACTGTAAAATCCTCACGCGACATGATGAACTAAGATTTAAAAGTCTTTTTAAAACCTTCCTGTTATTGGCACCTATGATATTACATCCAATAGAAAAACGAATAATCAAATCACTATCTACAAAAACTCCATTAAAATTTGACATGTTGTTACACAAAACAAAATTAACAAAAGATCAATTGCATCGTGGTATAGAATGGTTAAAACTCAAAACATTAGTAAACGTGATCACCACACAGGAAATTTTTGTAAGTTTAGATACTAATGCATTGTCTGCGTATCGTGAAGGTCTTCCAGAACGTAAACTTATTAAATTGATTGATACAACACCATTAGATTTAAAAAAATTAAAAAATATATTGAAATCTGATTTTGGCGCAGCGATTGCAAAAGCAAAAGAAAATAATTGGATTGATATTGTATCTGGATCGAAAAATACAATTGTAAATATAGGAAAAGTTAAACCGCCTGCCATAACTCAAGAAGAAAAACTCATTTCGTATATAGGGAAAAAAACAATATCGTACAACAAAATTCTTGATACAAAGTCATTAGAGTCTCTTAAAAAAAGACCAAATTTTCTAAAATACAATTCAGTTAAATCTAAATCCATAATTTTAAACAAAAAAATAAACTTAGATGAGTTAAAAGATTCAAAACAAAACAATAATCGTGTTATTGATGTTGAATCTGATGTTCCTTTATTTAATATTGCTAGAATTCATCCTCTTCGAGCAATTATAAATGATATACGCAATACGCTTGTTAGTTTTGGTTTTTCTGAAATACAAGGTACTTTGATACAGCCAAGCTTCTGGAATTTCGACGCACTTTTTACTCCACAAAATCATCCTGCAAGAGACATGCAAGACACATTTTATCTTGATGAACCCTCTGAAAATAATATGGCAACTATACGCCAAATCAAAAACATTTCGTCTATACATGAACAAAAATGGCATTATGAGTGGAAATTATCTGAAGCTAAAAAAATGACATTACGTACACATACAACTTGCATTACAATGAAACACATAGCTAATCAAAAACTCAAAAACGCAAAAATATTTTCATTAGGACGAGTATTTCGTAATGAAAAACCTAATTATAAACATTTAGCTGAATTTCATCAAATTGAAGGATTAGTTATTGGTGAAAATATCAATCTTAGACATTTGATGGGGATACAACAAGAATTTTGCAAACG
Source organism: Nitrosopumilaceae archaeon (assembly GCA_011523285.1). Lineage (GTDB taxonomy): Archaea > Thermoproteota > Nitrososphaeria > Nitrososphaerales > Nitrosopumilaceae > WTHC01. Next base: position 4,931 of record WTHC01000004.1, read on the forward strand.
CATTGGTATCAAAAAAATTAAATTTTGGCCTACATTTTTTCCTTATACTGAACCTTCATTACAAACAATGGTTTATAATGAGAATACAGGTAAGTGGATCGAACTATTTGGTATGGGTATTATAAGACCTGAAGTGACAAACCCACTTGGTATTAAAACACCAATTCTTGCATTTGGTGGTGGGATAGAACGATTAGCCATGTTAAAATATATGATTGATGATGTACGAGAATTTTATATAAATGATCTAACTTTATTGAGGAATTTCAAATGCCTGTAATAACATTAAATTTACCAAGACTAAAAACATTGATTGGACAAACGATCAAAACAAAAGATCTTATAGAATCATTAACTGCATTGGGACTAGACATTGAAGAACAAAATCAAACCTACGTAAAAATAGAATATAGTCCTAATCGACCTGATTATGCAACTGATTTCGGAATTGCATCAGCATTAAAAAGTTTCTTACAGCTTGATTCCAAAACATATGATTTCAAAATTGTTCAAAGTGATTACAAAATTAAAATTGATCAGAACGTCAAAAAAATAAGGCCATATTTGAGTGCAATTGTTGCAAAAAGTAGTACAAATCTTAACAATGATGATATAAAACAATTGATTACATTACAAGAGGATCTTCATAATGGATTGGGTAAAAAACGTAGTAAAGCATCCATCGGACTCCATGATCTAGACAAACTCTCTTTCCCTTTATTATATACTACAGCCAAACGCAGTCACAAATTTGTGCCATTAGGAAAATCTTCTGAATTTACACTAACTAACATTCTTAATCAATTTGATATTGGTGAAAAATACAATCATTTACTACCAAATAATACATATCTTACAATAATAAAAGATCATGAAGGAAAAACTATATCATTTCCACCAATAATAAATTCAGCTTACACCACAATAACAAATAAAACACGAAATATCCTAATTGAAGTAACCGCCACAGATGATATAACAGCTAATGATGTTCTCTCTATCTTAGTATCTACAATATGTAGTATAAGCAATTACAAGTTTTATAACATCAAAATAGGCGATAATAATATCTCATCTCAATTTAGAAGTAGAAAAATAACTCTAGATGTGCAATTCGTAAATAATATTCTTGGTTTACAAATGTCTGAAAATCAAATTGTAGAATCATTACAAAAAAATAGACTATACTCTTATATTCAAAACGGAAAAATTATTTGTACAATTCCACGATCAAGGTTTGATATACTTGGGAAAATAGATTTGGTAGAAGAAATTCTAATAGGCCATGGATTACAAAACCTACAACCTGAATTACCGTCATCCAATAATTTAGGAAACAAAAGTCATATCACAAAATATCTAGAATCATTAACTATGATTATGATAGGATTAGGTTATAACGAAGTATTAAATCAAAGTTTGATAGATAAACGAATTCACTATACACTAACTCAAACTAAACCAAACAATTTAATTAAATTTAAAGAATCTTTAAATAGAAATTATATTCTACGCAACTCAATAACTCCATCATTATTATATAATATATCCAAGAATATTCATAATTCATATCCTCAAAAACTATTCGAATTAGGAACTATTTTTATGAAGTCAAATTTAATTGAAGAAAATATCAATTTGGCATGTATACAAGCAGATCAAAGTGCTAATTTTACTGCAATAAAATCTACATTACAATCTATTTTTAAACCATTTGGTATAAGCTTTAAAACACAACGTATTTCATCACCAATTTTTTCGTACGGACATGCTGCATCAATCATTTTTAACTCTAATGTTATCGGAGTAATTGGAGAAATATCTAAAGATGTTTTACACAATTTTAAAATTAGAGTGCCTGTAGCTTCATTTGAAATCAAATTAACTGGTTTATTATTTGAAAATTAGTAATATTATAAGAGCAATTTTATGTATAGTTAAAATATAACAAATAACTATTCATAAACAGCCCCAATCAGTAGCTGAATGAGGATATGGCTATACCTATGATTTTTATGCAAGTCAGGATTTGGGGTACAATAATTCTATATTCATTAGTGATTGTCACCTAACATCATATCATAAAAAGCCCCATCTAATAATTAAATTGTATTTAAAGAAAAGCTAATGTTCTTATAATTAACTATCGATATAAATATTTTTTTTTGATTGATATTAAGATGAATTGATTCATATTAACATGTAGTCATATACTAATATTATATTAAAAACGTTTCACATATTTAGTTATCATAGATCTATTGATATATGCAAAGATCGTAGTTAATACCATGGCTACAGCATATGTATTAATCAATTGCGAACTAGGTTCTGAAGAAGCGATAATTAAACAGTTGAAAGGTATGGATGGAGTTAAAGAAGTACACGGAACTTTTGGTGCATACGATATATTAGCAAAAATAGAATCATCTACTGTAGAAGCACTACGAGAAACAATTACATGGAAAATACGTAAGATAGAAAAAATACGTTCTACGTTAACATTGATGGGAATCGAAGGACAGACATAATTTTGTTACTCCACTTTATTTTTTTATTAACAGAAGATGAAAAATCACAACATTGTGATGACTATATTTATATAAAAAAAATGGCTGAATTTTACCAATTTTGGATCAAAAAAAACTTCGCAATTGACGTAGAAATAAATTGTGATATATTAATAACTAAAAAAAATATCATTCAAAGATTAGATATACCATTACTTATGAAAGATCATTTTAATAGAAGTGAACAAATTTATCATTTTTATTTATGTTATTTTAAACCAATTTGGACTGATTGTTCATGTGATGGATATCATGCCGAAAATTTTGGTATGGTCTGGTGGCAACATGCAAAAGATAATCAACATGATCCACAATTGGCACATAAAAATTGTGCTGTTGTATCACATGAACTATCTCATGAATTATTGCGACAACAAAAAAATAAACATTATATTGATATTGTTCACCAAATATGGTCACAACATTTTTTGGGCGATTTAGAATTTCAACAATATGATGAAAATTTTTGTATTACAAAAAAAAATCCTAAATTTTTAACAATAGATACAACAAAATTTATATAAAATTAACATTTTGTCATTGAATAAATTCTATTTTCAAAATTAGCCATTTTGAAATTTATTTTGTTTTCAACATCTTGGTTTCCAGATTTGCTTAATTTTTCTAATTCTAGTAATGCTTCTCCTTTAAATCCAACCGATGTTCCATATATTGCCTCTGATAACATTGTGCCATGTTCGCCTTTTTTTAGGTCATCTATTATATCGTAGAATTTTACAATTTCTTTTTTAGTTACAGAATTTCCAATTGATTTGTTAAATGCTATGGCAGTATACATTCCATTATTTTTAACTGCAACAGGAATTTTATGATTTTTTCCTGATTTACCAGGAACATATTCATTAATTAAAATTTCACATTTATGATACATGCTAGAAACATATGCAAAAAATCTGTATTGTGCATATTTTCCTAATTTATCGTCATCACAATTTACAAAAATCCTATGTAATAGTTCTAATGCTTGATCATTCATGCTCTGTAATCTATCATCTATTCTTCCTCTTTCTAGTAAATCTGATCCACAATCTTTTGCAATAAGTTCAAGTATAACTTCTGGTAAATTATAATTTTTAAGTGCAGCTACATATGCACCAGCCTGTGACATGCCAAATTTAGGAAAACCTTTATTCACCATTTTATCACCACAAATAATTAAATAATAATGCAATATATTCCATTTTTCTTAATATTATCAATATACATTTGTCATATAATTGTTAGGAAAATTTATTTATAAATCAGTTAACATTGATTACATATAATTATGAATTTAATAAATATTGATAATATATCTAAAATTTATCAAAATTCGTACACTAGAATTATGAATTATATTAAGAAAAATAATATACCGCTAACATTAACTGAAAAAATATTTTTAGGACATATTTCTGAAATGCCACGTGATTTGGAATGCGGTAAAAGCTATATTTTCATTAAACCTGATAGAATCGCATTGCAAGATGTAACTGGTCAAATGGCTATTTTGCAATTTATGCAAACTAGATTAAAATCAACCAAAGTACCTACTACTATCCATTGTGATCATTTAATACGTGCTAAATCTAACGGTCAAACTGATACTAACGACTCAATAATTGCAAATGAAGAAGTTTTCAAGTTTTTAGAATCAGCATGTGGTAAATACTCTTTAGGTTTCTGGAAACCTGGTGCAGGAATAATACATCAAGTTATTTTGGAACACTATGCTTTCCCAGGTGGTTTTATGATTGGTACCGATTCACACACACCTAATGCAGGCGGACTTGGTATGTTATCGATGGGTGTAGGTGGAATGGATGCTGCTGAAACTATGGCTGGTTTACCATTGCATTTGTTATATCCTAAAAGGATAGGCATTCATTTATTTGGAAAACTCAATGGTTGGGCGTCTCCTAAAGACATCATTCTTTATATCGCCAAAAAACTAAAAGTGTATGGTGGAACAAATTCTGTTATTGAATATTTTGGAAGTGGTACAAAATCAATTAGCTGTACTGGTAAAGCCACAATAACTAATATGGGTGCTGAAGTAGGCGCTACTTGTTCTGTTTTTCCATATGATGACAGAATGGAAACTTATTTGAGATCCACAGGACGTAGTACAGTGGCAGAACTAGCTAATCAAAATAAACAACTACTTACATCGGATAAAGAAATAGAAGAAAACCCTACTAAATACTTTGATCAAGTAATAGAAATTAATCTTTCTTTACTAGAACCTCATATTACAGGCCCTCACACACCAGATATTTCAAGACCTATTTCCAACGTCTCCAATGATATCAAAACTAACAAATATGCAAATATAATATCATCCGCATTAATTGGAAGTTGTACAAATTCTTCATATGAGGATATGTCTCAAGCAGCTGATTTAGCTAAACAAGCTAAATTAAAAGGAATAAAAACAAAAATTCCACTTTTGATTACTCCGGGCTCAGAACAAATTAAAATCACTACTGAACGTGATGGACAATTAGATCTGTTGAGATCTATAGGAGCTACAGTTCTAGCAAATGCCTGTGGTCCATGTATTGGACAATGGAAAAGAAATATTATGGATGTTGATAACACTATAGTCACTTCCTTCAATAGGAATTTTCCTGGACGAAATGATGGTAAACTAACAACAATGAATTTTATAGGAAGCCCTAAAATTATAGTGGCATTAGCTTTAGCTGGCACACTTTCATTTAGCCCATCTAAAGATTCGATTACCACAATTGATGGGAATAAAGTAAAACTAGAACCACCTACCAACAAATCTGAAGTACCGATTTCAGGCTTTGCTAACATTACTGATTCTTATTTATCTCCATCTGAAAACCAAAATAAACAAATAGTTATGGACGAAAATAGTGAAAGACTTCAAAAAATAATTCCTTTTGATGCATGGGATGGTTGTGACTATAATAATCTTTTCGTTTTAGCTAAAATTAAAGGTAAATGTACTACAGATCATATATCACCAGCTGGCCCCTGGTTAACATATCGTGGTCATCTAGATAAGTTGAGTGATAACATGTTGTTGGGAGCAACCAATTTCTATAATGATCAAATAGGCAAAGGCATAAATGCACTCACAGGAAAACTAGAATTTTATTCACAAATAGCTAGACAATATAAATTACAAAAAATCAAATGGGTTATTATAGGTGAACACAATTATGGCGAAGGCAGTAGTAGAGAACACGCAGCAATGTCTCCTAGATATTTAGGATGTGTAGTTGTAATCGCAAAAAGTTTTGCTCGTATACATGAAAATAATTTAAAGAAGCAAGGAATATTAGCTTTGAAATTCATCAACCCGAATGATTACTATAAAATATGTGAAAGCGATCAATTAGATATTGTTGGATTAAATAATTTACTTCCTAGTAAAGCAATCAAATGTATTATTATGAATAAAAATAAAAACGAAACCATATTTTTAAGTCATTCATACGACAAACTTCAATTAAGTTGGTTCCGTGCTGGTTCGGCATTAAATATAATAAAATCTTCTGAAAACTAAATCATTTGATCTTTTTATTAATTTAATTTTATTGTGCATTTAGTGGGGCCGACCGGAATTGAACCGGTGATCTACGGGTCACTGCAGCTCCAAACTTACATCATATTTCATCAGTAATACATTTTTGCTTCTGGAGCCCCTAGCGGTGATTGATCATCACTGTCGCCATACCAGGCTAGGCAACGACCCCACAAATATGATATACACTACTAAAATTTAACTTATTTTAACCAAAGCTTTTTAGAAATCAGAATAGAATTAATGCATCATGCACAAACTATTGTTATTAATCATTATCATCGTAATAACTTGTGTCGCATCTGTTATTCTCCAATTCTCATCAAAATCTTTATTAATATCGTCTAATTCAAGTGATTATATCACTATCGAGTATATTAAACATGAATTAATATATGATCAAAGTAGTGTTATCTCCTCACAATCTGAAATACTAACAATAGATAACGATTCATCTGTACATTATAAGAATGTCATTGAAAATAATATCCTAGACAAAGAATCAAAACTACACCAAGGCGAATTGCAAAAATTAATTTCAATAATTAAAGATACTGGTTTTTTATCCATGGCTAGAGATTATTTACAAAGTAATATTGGCCACGCAAATTTTACTAAACATATACTAAATATTTCACTTAACTCAAAACAATATAAAATCTCCTGGAATACTAACGATGAAATTCCATCTCCGCCAATAATACATGCAGTTGAATTAGAATTAAATGATATAATTAATCAATTAATCAAATAAATACATGTTGTGGTTTCTTATTTTATATGATATCATTATGTGGAGATATTAATAATCATAAAGGCGTTATTACGCGTAAAACCAATCTGGACGATGTTGTTTGTGGAACGACAACTTTGAAACGTGGTTTTGCACATATGTTGAAGAATGGAGTTGTGATGGATGTTACCTCTGTAGAACAAGCTCATATTGCAGAAGACGCAGGTGCTGTAGCAGTAATGGTTTTAGATAAACTCCCATCAGATGTTAGAAAAGTGGGTGGGGTAGCTCGTACTGCAAGTATAAAAATAATTAGTGACATTATGAACACAGTAACAATACCTGTAATGGCAAAATGTAGGATAGGCCATGTATATGAAGCTCATGTATTAGAAAAAACAAATGTTGATATGATTGATGAATCTGAAGTATTAACTCCTGCAGATGAAACTCATCACATTTGGAAATGGAATTTTACTGCGCCATTTGTTAATGGTTGTCGTTCGTTAGCTGAAGCTCTTAGAAGAATTGAAGAAGGTGCATCCATGATCAGAACTAAAGGTGAGCCAGGAACTGGCAACGTGGTGGAAGCTGTTAGACATATTAACAAAGTTAACTATGAATTAGCCATGTTAAAATCAATTATAAATTCTGGAAATGAACACATTCTAATCAATTTGGCTCGTGATTTTCAAGTATCATATAATGTATTAGAAAAAACAGCTCAACTGGGTAGATTACCTGTAGTTAATTTTGCTGCAGGTGGAATTTCAACTCCAGCTGATGCAGCATATCTCATGTCTCTTGGATGTGATGGAATTTTCGTTGGCTCTGGTATCTTTAAATCATCTGATGCTAAAGAACGAGCATACGCTACAGTTCTTGCTACTACATTTTGGAATAATTTTGATAAAGTACAAGAAGCGCAAAACCTAATAGATGAAAAAGAGTCTATGCTTGGATTAGATACTAAAGAATTAGAATTACAAATGCAAAAACGAGGAAGTAACTAGATGAATTATTTTAATGTTGGTGTATTATCTATACAAGGCGATATAGCAGAAAATGTTTCAGCTGTTCAAAAAAGTATTAAAAAATTAAATTATAGAGGTATTGTAAATGAAATTAATAATGATAAACACATATCAAAATTAGATGGATTAATAATCCCTGGAGGTGAAAGTACTACTATAGCTAAACTATCTATGATTGATAAATTGCTAAAAAAACTGCAAAATAAAATCAATGATGGTATGCCAATTTTTGGTATTTGTGCTGGGTTGATACTTTTATCAAAATATATAAATGATAAAAAAATTGGTCCAACAAATCAATTGCATATGGATCTATTGGATATTGAAGTTGAAAGAAATTATTTCGGAAGACAAAAAGATTCATTTGAATCATATATTGAAATTCTACTACCCAAAATGATCAAGACTAAAGGTATTTTTATTAGATCTCCTCGTATCAAAAAAGTTGGAAATGGTGTGCAAATTTTATCTAAATTAAATAATAACATAATTGCTGTGCGCCAAAACAACATATTGGCCACTTCTTTTCATCCAGAACTAACTCATGATACAATTTTATATGAATATTTCATATCTATGATACAACAACATCATGATCAAACACATTAATTAATTCAAACTCTTAAAACTATCTTGCCAAACTGTTTGCCATTTTCAAGTTTTTTATGTGCTAATCTTGCATCTCTCAAACTAAGAATGGAATCAATTATAGGTTTTATTTTTTTTAATTTCATAAATTTATGTAACTCTATCAATTGAGATTTATTACCCATGTAGATCCCAAATATTTTAATCTGTTTGTTATATACGTCAAATATGTTTACTTTGGAATAATTCCCAGTTGTAACACCACATGTTGCCATTTTGCCACCTGCTTTTAGCATGTTTATACTAGTTTGCCATGTTTTTGATCCAACATGATCTATAACATGATCTACTCCGTTTGTACCTCTCATGACTGATCTAAGAATATTTTTTTTTTTCCTATTTAGGACTACATCAGCTCCTAATTTTTTAACTAATCCAATTTTGCTATCGTCTGAAACAGTTGTAATTACTTTACACCCAATAGATTTAGCTAATAAAATAGACGCAGTACCTATTCCACTATTGCCACCCCATACAAAAATTTCATCATCTTTCTTACAATCAAATGTTCGTAAAATATTCCATACAGTTAAGTATGAAACATTTAGTGAACATGACTCAATTGAGGATAACCATTTTGGTTTTTTGATGATACATTGTTTTGGAACTAGAACAAATTCTGCATACCCACCATTATAGTTACTACATCCGCCTATCATATTTAATTTACTTATGGAATTCTCGTCATTTATTATAGGATATATAACGACTTCATCACCAACATTAAACTTATCGAAACCATTTTCTAAATTTCCACATATGTCACTCCCTAATATATGAGGAAATTTTATCTTGGTTCCGCATAAACCCTTTCTAACTTTTAGATCCAAGTGATTTAATGCACAATATTTAACTTTTATAATAACATGCCCTGGTATGATTTTAGGTTTTTGAATATTTGTGTGTGATAAAACTCTAATATCTCCATGTTTTTTAATAACTATAGCTCGCAATTATTACTTTTTTTGTTTTATACTATGCATTGCTAATAGATCATTTTTGAAAATATCTAATTCTTTTGGTATTGCCATTTCAATTTGCTTATTCAACGCGATCTGATTGTTTTTTTTGGCATTCCAGATGCTGGAATTAAATTCAATAATTTTGCATGTCAAAAATGTCATATCGTCATAATTTCCTAGTTCAATTTGGTTTTGTGTATGTATACTATTTTCAGAATACATTTTCTTCCATATATAATCAGTAATAAATGGCGTTATTGGGGCTAAAAGTAATAATATAGATGATAACGATTTATGAAGTGTATATATAGCACTATTTTTTTCTTCTATCGACACGTTATTGCCATATGCCCTATTCTTCACCATTTCTATGTAATGTGAAGCAAAAATATTCCAGGTAAATTCCCTAATCTTTGTAGACGGTATGAAAAAATTATAATTTTTGTATCCCGCTTTACAATTGTATATTAGCTGATTAATTTCAGATAATATCCATTTGTCTGTATCGTTTAATTTTTTGCATGTAACTATTGGAAAATTTGAAACGAATCTTGATATATTCCATAATTTACTCAGAAATTTTTTGGCTGATTCGATTTTGTCTATCGAACATCTAAAATCATATCCATGATTAACAATACTCGCGCTCCAAAACCTGAATGCATCTGCACCGAATTTATTTATTATTGGAAGCGGGTCTATAGCATTTTTTAAACTTTTGCTCATTTTTAATCCTTTGTTATCTAACCCATGCCCCATTATCCACACATTTGACCATGGTACTTTTTCACTAATCTGATTACAACGTAAAAGAGTATAATATAACCATGTTCTTACTATATCTTTAGCCTGTGGTCTTATTGAAGTAGGGTATGTTTTTTTAAAGAAATATTCATTTGTACTAAATTTTGTTATAAATAATGGTGATATGCTAGAATCCATCCATGTATCTAATATTTTTTCTTCGCCATTAAATTCAGTAGACTTGCATTTGGAACATTTAGGTATTGGACATTTATCTTTCCACGGCGCATAATATTTTCCAGGACTTGGTACTTGAGGTTCAAAACAATTTTTGCAATACCATATTGGTATTTCTGTACCATAGTAACGTCTACGAGATATTGGCCAATCCATAGATATTACATTTAACCAATTCATCAACATTTGTTTGTGCATTTTGGGGTGGAATTTTATTTTTGAACATAGCTGTTTTATTTTTGTAATTTCATTTTGTTGTTTGAGATAATATTCTTTCATGGGTATTATCTCTATTGGAGTTTTGCTTCTTTCAGAAATTGGTATATTATGACGTATTTTTTCTATTTTTTCTACACATTCTAAATTTTTGAGATCTTCTATTATTTGTGATCTTGCGATTTCTACTCGCAGCCCTGAATATTTCCCTGCTGCATCTGTCATTTTACCATTAAGATCTATTGCAATTATTTCATCCAATTTCATTTCTCGAAATAACAGCACGTCATTTTGATCACCATAACTGCATACCATGACAACTCCTGTACCAAATTCCATTTTCGCAGAGTGGTGCCCGCGTATTTCTATTGTTTTATTAAATATTGGAGTCCGTACTTTTTTTCCAATCATTTTTTTATATCTTTTATCGTCTGGATGGACTATGATAATTTTACACGCACATAATAATTCTGGTCTGGTACTAGATATGGTTATAGTATTATTGTCAGATCCTATTAGATTAAATTTAATGTACACTAGTTTAGTTTTGATATCTGTATAAGTTATTTCGGCATCTGATATTGTAGTTTTGGTGTAACAATCGTAGTTGTTAGGCCTATTTGCCAAATAAATACAACCGTTATTCCACAATTCTATAAACGTAGATTGAGTTAGAGTTCTATATTCTTCAGAATCTGTTCTATAATGATTTACTAAATCTCCACTTATTCCTAATATTTTCATTATATGTAATATTTCTTCTTCTAACTCATCTAGACTTTTACTACATAAACTCAGGAATTCTTTTCTAGTTATATCTTGTATTTTTATACCATGTTTTTTTTCTGTATATATTTCTACAGGCAGTCCATTTCTGTCTATCCCTATTGGAAAATATACATTTTCGCCAGACATTCTAGCAGTTCTTGCTATCATATCTATTTGTGCATAATGAGCAGCTGCTCCTATGTGCCATGGTCTGCCTGAAGGATATGGCGGCGGTGTATCTATTACGAAGTTATTTTCTTTGGGAATAAAACTATATAATTGATCATCATCCCATTTTTGCATTATTTTTGATTCCAATTCCGGATTCCAAGATTTGTTATCTAGTTTTTCTGTCATTTTTGATTTTGAGATATATGTGATATTATATGCGCGCCTTTATTGTATCCTTCATATATATAGACGCCTACAGATTCTATATTTCTAGGTAGCATAGGGGATAAAATTTTAATAATCTCTGATGATAGATTTTCTACAGTAGCTTCTCCATCGAGTAAATACGTTGTGTTTTTTGGTACATGTAAATCAAAAATACCTTGAGGTCCATTGAATACTATTTGATAATGTAAATCGTCTATATTTTGTAAATATTTTTTATTAATAAAAAATTTATGATCCAATTTTGATATTGCTTCTTTGATAATTTTTTTTGCATCTGTAAAATCTATTAGTAAATTATTTTTCATTTTACCTGTTAGTTCTATAAATACTGAAGATGTATGTCCATGCAAAATAGAACATTTCTTAACTAATGGTAAAATATGTGCATAATCAAAAGATAGTGACGGTTCATCTATAAATATAGATCCACGTTGCAAATCACTTTCATATTGGTTTAAAGAATTGATCTCGTTTATCCCATAATTTTTATTGTTAATGCCGATTATTTTTAAATGTGGCATTTCGCGCTTGATCGTTTTAAATTTTAATATATCTTCATCATTTTCAATTATTTCAATTAATCCATATTTGGTTTTAAAATCTACGTGAAAAGTTTTTCCATTTTTTAATACGGTTTTGTGTTTATATGTATAAGTATGTCCTAAAAATGTAAGTAGATTAGCTATGGCAAATTCAGTTTTAGTTTGGATCAGATTGCCATTTTGATCAATATACTTAAAATCGGAATCTAAAATAATATCATTGTGATCCATCTATCAAACTAATTAATTTGAATATATAAATTCTATATATTTATGAATCATTTTGTATCTCATTTAAAATTTTAGCTAATTCAATATCTTTTTTAGTTATACCGTCAACATCATGAGTGGTTAAACTTCTACTATGTTAAATGTATTTTTCCAGCTTGGATGATGATTAAGTTTTTCAATGTGTAATGCAGATCTAGTCATAAAACAAAATGCTTTATTGAAGTCATCAAAATAAAATTTTTTATTTATTGTATTATTAACTAATTTCCAATCCTGTATGGTTGACATTTCTTGTTTCAATTTTTTTTCTGGAATACGCATTAATTTCATATTGTATGTGTCTTGTTCTTACATTAATGTTTATTTAATAGATTTATGTTTTGATTTACATTCTAAAATGAAATTACAAAATGTATTAAATGAGCTTCAAAGTGCAATCAAAGCTACTATCTTAAAACGAAAAATCATTATTTCATTTTCTGGAGGGGTTGATAGTTCTTTGTTAGCTAAATTATGTAATGATCTTAATTACGATGTAACTTTACTTACTATAGGCTTTAAAAATTGTCATGATATTTTGTTTTCCAAAAAGATAAGCAATATGCTTGATTTGCCACATAAAATATATGAAATACATCCTGATGAATTTAATATAATCAAATCCTTAATTAACCAAAAACTAGATATTGATAATTTATCATGGCTTGAAAATGCCATTGCATTTCATTACATGTCCAAAGCTTCTCAACAACTTGGATTTGATAGAATTGTAACTGCAAATGGTATTGATGAATTATTTTGTGGTTATGATATTTATAGAAGAATTATGCCATGCAATCAAGACAAAATTTTGCGGATAATGAATATAAAATTGAAAAATGAAATCTCCATGTTGACTCAAATAAGCTCTGTACTAACTAAACCTAATATTAAATTAATACATCCTTTCTTATTTTGTAATTTTATAGAATTCGCCAAAAAAATCCCTTTATTTTACAAAATACGAGATCAAAATGATCTATTGAGAAAACATATAATTCGCAAGATTGCCTTTCAAATTGGAATCCCAAAAATTTCTGCTTATAAACGTAAAAAATCTATGCAATATGGTTCTGAAATACATAAATTCATTTAATATTTATATTCGCAAAACGTTTTTGTATCATTCTGCACACATTATCAATTATTGTACTTGATGCTCCTAAATGATTATTTGGTAAAAATATATTGTTAATGTCGTCTTTGGTAAGATTTGAAGATATAATTTTATTTTTTTGCAATAAAGAAACATAGTCTTTCTCAGATTCACTAGAATTAAAAGATATTTTTTGGATAGTCCTATATGCAGATAAACGTGATACGCCTTTTTTTATCAATTCTTGCATTATGAATTCTGAAAATATCCTTCCGCCTGTTAAATTTATGTTTCGTAATATTTTATTCTTATTTATTATCATGTTGTCAATTATTTTAATTGCTGTTTCTAACATCTCATCTAATAATATAGTGCAAGTGGGAATGATGAATCTTTCGTTAGCAGAATTAGATAAATCTCTTTCATGCCACAAAGCAATATTTTCAAAAGATGTAATTAAATAACATCTAAGTAATTTAGATAATGATGATATTCTTTCACTTTTAATTGGATTGCGTTTGATTGGTACTGCACTGCTACCTACTTGACCACTTTTGAAATATTCTTGTACTTCTCCTATTTCAGTTCGTTGTAAATTACGTATTTCAATTGAAATTTTGTCTAAAGTGGAACCCACTAGTGCAAGTTGAAATATATATTCAGAATACCGTTCTCGTGGTATAACCTGAGTTGCAACTTCGATAGGATATAATTCTAATATTTTTGAAACCATTTTCTGAACATTTATTGCTTGTACTCCCATTAATGAACCAGTGCCAACTACTCCTAGTGTCTTACAAATCAAAATCCGTTTTTTGCATTCTTCTATTCGTTCATAGTGTTTTAACATTTCTAAACCCCAATTAGCAAATTTTAAACCAAATGAAATTATACTAGCATGTTGTCCATGCGTTCGTCCTACAGCTGGTAAATTTTTATATGTCGTAGCTTTTGTTGCTAGCAATGTTGCAAATTTAGAAATTTTAGTTTGTATGATTTTTAATGCGTCTCTTATCTGCATTGAATTGCTTGTATCTACCAAATCGTTGCTAGTTAATCCATAGTGTACCCACGGTTTTGTATCTTTCTTACATTTATTACTTATAGCTTCTATTAAAGACGCTGTATCATGTTCGTTCTTAGTTTCTAGTTTTTTCAGTTGATTTATTGTTATTCTACTTGATTTTACAACATTCAAAATATCTTCTGCAGCTCTAGATGGTATTAGATTCAATTTAGCTTGTGTTGTTGCTACTGCACTTTCTATTTCTAGTTGATGTCTAATTTTCTGTTCCTCGTCAAATATGCTCAACATCTCTTTTGTTCCATATCTGCCACTATCGATTGGTAAAATAGTCAACACATATTATATTTGACAATTAAAAATAAATCTACTTATGGTTTAAATTATCTATATTCAAATTTATGCATTGATATGCATAATACAAATAAAATCAACGATATGATTTATGAAGTTAATTCTCGTGATGGTATTACAACGAATATTCCAGTTAGAATATATGCTGATGATATAATCTTGGAAAAAATGTTGTCTGACAGAACAATAAATCAAGCTATTAACGTTTCATATCTTCCTGGAATACAAAAATATGCAATAGTTCTTCCAGACGGTCATGAAGGATATGGATTTCCAGTTGGAGGTGTAGCTGCAATGGATGCTAAAGAAGGCGTAATAAGTCCTGGTGGTGTAGGCTATGACATAAATTGTGGAGTTAGATTGCTTAGAACCAACATTTTCGAGAACGAGATAAGACCAAAATTAAAAAATCTTATTCATGATCTATTTGATTCGATTCCCAC
>WTHC01000030.1 GCA_011523285.1 Nitrosopumilaceae archaeon
GATGTAATATTCTAACATACGTAAGATACAACAACCTTTTTCATAACTTATTTCATCAAATATTTCATTTATTTCATTTGGTTTCAAAACTTTAACATCTATAGGATGAGTAGAATTTAATGAATCTAATTTCATAGAAGAATTCATAGATTTTGCTAGAAATTGCTCTTGATAATGCCAATGTGGGAAAAAGTGATGTACTGCTTTAATAGACAAAAAAGTAGCAAAGCTTTCATTCAACCATAAATCGTTCCACCATTTCATAGTTACAAGATTTCCAAACCATTGGTGAACTAATTCATGAGATATTATTTCAGCTATTGTTTGTTTAGTTTTGATGGTTGATTTTTTTTCATCATATAATAAATATGATTCACGGAACGTGATGGCACCCCAATTTTCCATTGCACCTGCAGCAAAATCTGGAATTGCTATTAAATCCAATTTTGGTAATTCGTATTTAATTCCAAAATAATTAGAATAATACATTAAGAATTTTTTTGTTAATTTTAATGCAAATTTACCTTTAAACGAATTGTTTTCCGTAGTTACTATTCTAATTAATGTTTTTTTGTAGTAACCTGTTAAAAATTCAAATTTTCCAATTCCAATATATAATAAATATGTTGACATAGGTGGTGTAGTTTGGAATTTGAACAAAATTTTATTTTTGATTTGTTTTTTAAATTGTAATGGCATGTTGGATAGTGCAGTTAACTTCGGATCTACTAATATACTAACATCGAAAGTTGATTTCATATTTGGGTTGTCATAACATGGAAATAATCTTCTAGCATAAGTTGCTTCCAGTTGTGTGGTAGCTAAAAATTTTTTTTTGCCGGAAACAACATAATGACTTCTATAGAATCCAATTAATTTATCGTTTATATTTCCACTATATTCAATAAATAATTTAACCAATCCAGAAATTATTTGTGTAAATTTTATCAATAATTTATTTTCCAATACTACTAATTTTGTATTTATTAGTTTATTTTTGAAATATAATTTGCATTGAAAGATTTTTAAATCAATTGCATCAAGTTCTATTGTTTGTGACTCGGAAAAAAGTTCCAATATTATTGTTTCATTACAATGAAATGTAAAAGATTTAATGTTAGGTTTAAATTCTAATTTATAATTTGTAATTTTATACATAGATCATTATAATATAGATAGCATATTAAGCTATAATTGATTTAATTTTGTTTTAGAATACTTATTCCATGTTTTAATTATGTATGATAAATTATTGTTTTGTAAGATATTGAAAAATCTTTCAAATTCTGAAAGTAACATTTGTAAAAATTGTGTTTGTGTGAAATTTGTTTTAGATCTAAATAATGTGCCAGCATTATAATTACATCCCAATTCATTTAATTTATTGTTGATGGAATTCACATTAATATTAAAATTTATTCCAATACCAATAACCACATAATTAATTATATTTGATTCTGTAGCTGAATCTATAAGTATACCTGCTATTTTTTTGTCATCAATTAGAATATCATTAGGATATTTAATGGTTGGTTTTAATTTGATATTTTTGTGTATTGTTATTGATAACGCCAATGCAGCTATCACTGGGAAAAAATTCATGGATTTAATATCCATATCTGGATATAATATAATAGAAAAACATAAGCTGCCTTTATCAGATATCCATGGCGTCCCGCATCTTCCACGACCAGCAAGTTGTTTTCTGGATATTATTACAGCGCCATTTTCCTGCTTATGTAGAATTTTTAGTGCAAAATCTTGAGTTGAAAATAATTTATCAAAATAATAAATTTTGGTGCCAATTATTTTGGTTTTAAGATCATATTTGATTTCCCATGGAAGTAGTTGTTCGGTAGTTTTATTCAATCTATATCCGCGCTTATTATGAAATTCTATATTATAACCAAATGATTGTAATTTATTGATAAAGAATGGGATATGAAGTATATCAATATTAAAAAGATTAGTTAACGTTTCTGATTTTATATAGATTCTGAAATTTAATTTAAAATAAGATGATAAACTAATTAATTTGTCATATTCAATTTTCATTGAAAATGTAATGGTATTCAAACTTAATAATTTAATTGATATTTAATTACTAATATGAGTTTATTTATACATGGTATTTATTCAATATTTATTTTGATTTATCAATAATAGATAAATTGGATATTGTATTTGATTACAAAATTTTTCAACATATTTTAATAAAATTGCTACTATATTTTTAATATGGAAAATGAAATAATAATATTAATTACATCTATAATTGATGTAATGATGAAATTAACTAAATTTTAAATGTAATCATTACATTATTGATATTTTTGCATGTTCAAAATATTTAACGCCTGAATTAGTATTTGATGAACTACATAGTTAAACTAATATCGTTACACTTATTCAAACGCCAAATCGTAATGCAGCATATGAATTTAATTTTTTATCCAAACAGTTCTTGTTGGATAATCTAGTAAAAAAACATCCATACTTTCAAGTTGTATTCGTATTTGATCAGCTTCATGATATTTTTTATATTTACGTAATGTATTCCGTTTATCAATTAATGAGTTTATTAAAATTCTTTCTTTGTTTGTTATTATTGGCATTTTAATTCCAAAGATCGTGAAAAAATCTTGAAATATTGATAAAGATTTAGTAATACTAAAATTAGATACCAATTTTTGGTCTAAATAAGCATTTAGCTGTTTTACAAAGGTTAAGAAGCATGATAATGCTAAAACAGTATTAAAGTTATCATTCAATGATTCATAAAACTTTAAATGATAATTTTCAATTAGTTTATCAATTCTGGAGTTATTAATATTTGTAGATCCATGTGCTGAAAGTAATTCATAATAACACAATTTAATTTTATCCCATTTTATTTTTGTTCCTTCTAATGAATTTTCATTGTAGTTAATTGGTTTCGAGTAATGTGTAGAAATACAAAATAATCTTATTATGTTTGGATTATATTTTTTTAAAATAGTATGTAAAAATTTTACATTGCCAAGTGATTTTGACATTTTTTTGTTATTTATTTTGATTACACCTACATGCATCCAGATCTTAGCAAGTGGAACAGGCATACATGATTCATATTGTGCAATTTCATTTTCATGATGAGGGAATATCAAATCGCGACCACCTCCATGTATTTCAAAATTAGGTTGTAGGTATTTGGTACTCATTACTGAACATTCTATATGCCATCCAGGTCTGCCTGTTCCCCACGGACTATTCCAAATAGGAGGTATTGTAGTAAATTTCCATAAAGCAAAATCATATGGTGTTGATTTTTTTTTATCTATTGAAATTCGTATCCCAGAAACTAATTTAGCGATATTTTTTTTAGATAATTTTCCATATTCGTCAAATTTTAAAATTGAAAAATATACTCCGTGTTTTGTTATATATGCAATATTTTTATCAATTAATTTTGCAATGAAATTTATGATATCATTAATGTGATCTGTAGCTTTTGGATATATGTGAGCCTGTTTAACATTGAGTGAATTAAAATCTCGATGATAATGTTTTATAAATTTATTACTTATCTTTTGTATGGATGAATTTTCATCTATAGATTTTTGTATTATTTTATCATCTACATCTGTGAAATTTTGCACGATTTTAACTTCTATATTCATATATTCTAAATATCTACGCAATACATCAAATACAATAATTGTTCTCCCGTGTCCTATATGCGAGTCTTCGTACGGAGTTATACCACATAAGTATATACCAACATAAGTTTTGTTAAGAAATTGTTTTTGCTGGCTTAATGTATCATATATTTTGATGTACAAATTTATCATAGAGTAGGAATCATTGTTCTTTTATGTTGGTTTTTTTTGCACATGTCATATATTTTTGTTACTGAGTTAATGTTTAACATAGTTAATTTTGAGGTAGCATTAATTGATAAATTTTTATCAAATAGGCAATATAAAATGACATCTATTTTATCATAAGTCAAGCCGATATCAGTTTCTGCAAATTGATTTTTTAGAATGTGTGGGCTACTTTTTTTATTAATTATGGTATCAGGTATTTGCAATTGCCTTGCAAATTCTTTTAATTGTGTTTTATATAATGATATTAATGGCAATACATCGACAGCCCCATCTCCAAATTTAGTAAAATATCCCATCAAATATTCGCTTTTATCAGTAGTGCCAACAACAAGATAATTTCTTAGGTTAGAATAATAATATAATATATTAGATCTTATTCTAGATCTTAGATTGCCTAATGCTACTTCTTGTGGTTCAAGATATTTTGAATATTCATGTACAATGAATGAAATATCAATTAATTTATAATTCAAATTAAGATTATCAACTATTTGGAGTGCATCTTCAGTTTCTTCTCTTGGAGTTATTTTAGAATCTGGCATTATTAATATTAAAGTATTTAATTTATTTACATTTGAGCATAAATATGTAATAACAGCTGAATCTATACC
>WTHC01000042.1 GCA_011523285.1 Nitrosopumilaceae archaeon
ACATGAATATATAAAAAATAATATCTATAAAAACGCAACTGGTGAAGATTTATGGCAATCAATAGATGATACATTACATCAAAACATCAAAAAGATCATGACCAAATGGATAAAACAAAAAGGTTTTCCTATATTGACTATTAAAATCAATAAAAACTCACTTATGTTATCACAAAAACATTTTTCTTTAGATGAATCCCATTCTAATAAAACATTATGGAAAATCCCAGTATTTGTAGGTATAAATAAAAATCAAACTTATTTGTTAACGACCAAAACAAAAAAGATCAAAATAAATGATGCGTCGTTACCAATAATAAATTCGTCTCGAAGTGTATTTATGAGAATTAATTATCATAAAGATATATTATTTACTTTAATATCATTAATCAAATCGTCAAAGTTGAATAATATAGATAGATGGATGATCCAAAATGATTTTTTTGCATTATGTTTATCAAGACGAATAAAAATACAAGATTATTTAGAACTATTAACAGTTGCATATTATAACGAAAATGATTATTTGGTATTGAATGACATTATTACTAATTTAAAATTTTTATATTTGTTATCATATCATGAAATTTTTTCAGTTACACTTAAAAGATATTTATTAAATAATCTGAATAAAATATATGATAAATTAAACTGGAACAAACATAATACTCATCTCGATGTACTTCTACGTAATTCTGTATTTATTATGTTAGGAAAATTAGGTTATGCGCCAGTAATCAAAAGATCAAAAACAATGTTTCAATATTATACAAAAAATCAAAAAATAAATCCAGATTTGAGTGAAATTGTTTTCACATTGGCAGCATGGCATGGTGATTCGAAAACACATGAGATCATAGTTTTACTCCATAACAAAGCTGAAACTCAAGAAGAAAAAATAATCTTTCTTATTGCATTATGTAATTTCCAAGATCCATCATTATTGATTCAAACACTCAATTTCTCTTTAACATCGTATGTACGTTCACAAAATATGCATGTGCCTATAGTTAATATGGTTAATAATCCATATGCTAAAAAAATAATTTGGCCTTGGATACGTGATAATTGGGGTAAGTTAACCATGAAAATTGGAGTTGATAATCTAATATTAAATAGAATTATATCATGCTTATCAATATTATCTGATCTAGAAATATTAAAAGACATGAAGTTATTCTTTAAAAAACAAAAAATTGATAGTGGTATCGATATGACATTAAAACAAACATTTGAGACTATGAAAATAAATAATAATTTCATTAATCTTTATCATTGTAAATGAATTATTTTGATATTAGATCATAATTATATATTAACAGTATCAATAGCACATCATACATGAAATATAATATTACTGAATTATTGATTGATTTGCAAAACAAAAATAGAAAATCTATAGCTAAATCTATCTCATTGATAGAAAATGATCAAAAAATCGCTCGAAAGTTAATTAAGAAAATATACAAAAATACATCATCATCATTAATAATTGGAATCACAGGACCTGCAGGTGCTGGCAAAAGCTCTTTAATAAATATTATATCTCTAGAATTACAAAAATTAGGTAAAAATCCAGCAATATTAGCTATTGATCCTACGAGTCATCTTAGCGGAGGAGCTGTTTTGGGGGATCGAATACGAATGAATGAATTGACTAACAGCGGCGTGTATATACGTAGTATAGCATCACGTGGTGCTACTGGTGCAATATCGCATTCGATACATAACATAATCAGAATATTAGAATATGCTGATTTTGATCCAATAATAATTGAAAGTGTTGGTGCAGGGCAAACTGAAATTGAAATATCCAATGTAGCTGATATCGCTGTTGTAGTTTTTAATCCTAATACTGGTGATAATATACAAACAATTAAAGCTGGCATAACAGAAATTGGAGATATTTATGTTGTTAATAAAAGTGACTTAAATGGCTCATTGCAACTATACCGCTCTATCCAAGATTATATTGGAGAATCAAAAATAGTCTTATTAACATCCACAAAAACTAAAAAAGGCATAGGAAAACTAGTGAAAACACTACAAAATCTTCTTGATACAAAGAATAAATTAAAAAGATCGAACTCAAAATCTAAAATTAAATATGAATTAAGAGATATTGTTTTAAATAACATAAAAGAAAAAGTTGATATGGAATTAAAATCTAATAGAACGTTAAGCTATTTGGAACAAATAGAATTGAAAAAAATAAATATATTTGAAGCTGCAGATAAAATTTCTAATTTATTAATGAAGTGATCTACGATAACATCTCAAAATATTAACACATCTATTTTTACTGACTCCAATGTCCATGTGGATTCGGTTTATACTTCTAACAAAGCTAAAAAAACAACACCTGGAAAATATCCTTTCACACGCGGAATTCATGCTGGTATGTATAGAGATCGCTTATGGACAATGCGTCAATACTCTGGATTTGGAGATGCATCACAAACAAATAAGAGATTTAAATTTATGCTGGAAAAAGGTCAAACTGGACTTAGCATGGCGTTTGATCTTCCTACTCAAATAGGATATGATCCGGATGCAGCTGTTTCTGAAGGAGAAGTGGGCAAAGTAGGAGTTTCTATAGCTAGTCTAGATGATATGATGACTGCATTTAAAGAAATACCGTTAGGAAAAGTGAGTACCTCTATGACCATCAATTCTACTGCATCTACATTACTAGCATATTATATTGTTGTTGGAGAATCTCAAGGTTACGATAAATCTACGTTAAGAGGAACCACCCAGAATGATATATTGAAAGAATACATAGCACGTAATACATATATATATCAGCCAATTCCATCAATGCGTCTTATTGGAGATATGATCGAATATTGTTCTAATGCAATCCCGAAATGGTACCCTATTTCAATTTCAGGTTATCATATGCGTGAAGCTGGCGCAACTGCTATACAAGAAATAGCATTTACCATAGCAAACTCCATAGCATATATCAAGACATGTTTGAGCCGTGGACTGAAAATAGACGACTTTGCTCCACGATTATCATTTTTCTTCTGTTGTACGATGGAGCTATTTGAAGAAGCTGCAAAATTTAGAATTGCACGTAAAATTTATGCTAAAATACTCAAAGATATATTTCATGCTAAAAACCCCAAATCTATGCAATTAAAATTCCACGTTCAAACTAGTGGAGAATCATTAACTGCACAACAACCTGATAATAACATAGTTCGTGTAACTATACAATCATTAGCATCTATTTTGGGCGGTGCACAATCATTACATACTAATTCTCGAGATGAAGCATTGGCTTTACCCACACAAGAATCAGCTAAAATTGCTTTACGTACGCAACAGATCATAGCTCATGAAAGCGGAATAACAAAAACAGTTGATCCGTTAGCAGGTTCCCATTATCTGGAATATTTATGTGATGAAATTGAAGAACAAGTCTGGAAATATCTTCGTAAAATTGAAAGGATGGGGGGTGCATTAAAATGTATAGAAAAAGGATTTTTCCAATCTGAAATAAGAAAAAATGCATATAGACTAAAAAAAGAAATCGATTCTGAACAAAGAACCATAGTCGGAGTTAATAAATTCATTGAAGACACCACAGCTCAAAAATTATTACGTGTTAACGATTCTATAGGCATGAAACAATCTCGAAAAATTAAAAAGTTAAAAAATAATAGAGATAACCTCAAAACTAATTACGCATTGACTAAATTGAAAGATGTGGCAAACACAACAGAAAATTTGATGCCATATATAATAAATTCGGTGAAAAGTTATGCAACTACCGGTGAAATTAGTGATGCATTGAGAGAAGTATTTGGCGAATATAAGCCAAAAGAGGTTTTTTAAAATGAATATTGATCATATTGCTATTGTAGTTCATGATGTTGAAAAAGCTGCATCAAAATACAAAAATATTTTACAGGTAGATAAAATCCAATTTGAAACTGTTGATACCGAAGGTGTAAAATTGGCAATATTAAAATTAAATAATGGACGTATTGAATTAATGCAACCACTAAAACTTGATTCTCCTATCCAAAAATTTTTGGACAAAAATGGAGAAGGTTTGCATCATATCGCATTACAAACTAACAACCTTGATAACACAATTAAAAATATGAAAAATAATTGTGCAATAAAATTTCTTGGTGATGTGAGAACTGGATCCGAAAATACTAAAATCATTTTTGCTCACCCCAAATCACTTCATGGCGTTCTTCTTGAGTTATGTTCGTATCGTGATTAATTTTGTGATGTATTGAATATTGCTTGCGAATTAACAAATTATTTTTACATATATTTTAATTACAAGATGTTTAAGGTCTGTAGTTAAATTAAATATTGTCACTTCATTCATAATATTAATCTACAGTACTATAATTATGCATATTTGTATTTAATGATATATTATATACTGT
>WTHC01000048.1 GCA_011523285.1 Nitrosopumilaceae archaeon
ATTATAATTAATGTATTACGATTATATTATCAAAAAAAATATTTGATGCATGCCAGTATTTCCAATAAGACGACTACGAAGATTACGTGAAACTATAAAAATAAGAGATTTGATGCGAGAGATAACATTACTTCCAAATAATTTGATTTGTCCCATTTTTGTGCAAGAGAATTTAGAAAACAAAATATCTGTACCTTCAATGCCAAATATAGAAAGATTATCAATAACAAATGTCATAAATGAAATTGGAGAAATAGATGAGCTTAATATACCAGCAATAATGTTATTTGGTATTCCATCACATAAAGATGAAAATGGGACATCAGCGTTTAATCAAAATGGCATAATACAAAATACAATTACTGAAATTAAGAAATATTATAAAAACACTATAATCATTTCAGATGTTTGTCTATGCCAATATACCAAATCTGGACATTGTGGATTAATTAGCAATGGTGTAATTAATAATGATTTAAGCATAAAAACATTAGCTAAAATTGCAGTTAGTCATGCTGAGGCCGGTGCAGATATTGTTTCACCGTCTGCTATGATGGATGGGCAAGTATCTACAATAAGACAAGAATTAGATGACGCCGGTTTTACAAGTACTGCGATTATGTCACATTCAGCTAAACATAGCTCATCTTTTTATTCTCCGTTCAGAGACATAGCTGAATGTGCTCCAAAATTTGGAGATAGAAAATCATATCAAGTTTCATTTACGAACCCAAATGAATCAATCCGTGAAGTTGAAACTGATATCAATGAAGGTGTAGATATAATAATGATAAAACCTGCTTTATCATATTTGGATTTGATATATCAAACCAAAAAAACTTTTAATATGCCATTAGCGGCATACAGCGTTTCTGGCGAATATGCATTAATAAAAAGTGCAGCAAAACAAGGATGGATACCAGAAAAAGAGATAATTAATGAAGTATTACACTCTATAAAAAGGGCAGGAGCTGATATGATAATAACATATTTCGCAAAAGATTTTGCTCATAATTTCTACGAACAGCACTAGTATTAAATAAATTAATTGTAATGCAGGAGGTGGGATTTGAACCCACGAACTCCTTAGAGAAAGGATTTCTTATAAAATCTTGAGTCCTTCTCGGTTGGCCTAGCTTCGATACTCCTGCAAGTGACGAAAGGTTAAACCGATATAAATTTGATAAAGATTAAAAATCCTAACATTTTTAAAAAAGTACATTGTAGTTTATAAAGAATTCAATATGGTATCGGCAGAAGATGCAAAAAATATGAGAAATGGAATAGATATAGAAGGAACAATAGAAAGAAAAGGAGAACCAAGAACAGTCAATAAGAAAATGGGCGGCACAATAGACGTGTGTGATGCATATTTAATAGACGAAGCAGGCGGAGAAATAAAACTCACATTATGGGGAGATGACATAACCAAAGTGAAAGACGGAATAAAGATCAAGATCACAAATGGATATACAAACACGTTTAAAGGTGAGGTATCTCTAACTAAAGGAAAATATGGTAAGCTTGATGTTATGAATTAATTGTAATTATATTATAATTAAATCATTTTTATATCATTATTATTTTTTTATTTTTTTATTATCAATTCAGCTTATATAGTCTAGGTTTTTGTCTCCAGATCGCATTGAAATAGTTTGTTGTTGATCTTGAGAGACTTGAGATATTTGGGATTCAATAGTTTTAATTATTTTTTCTGTATCAATGGCTCTTTTTTTAAGTTCAGACATATCAAGTTTGATATCCAACATGTTGCATAAAACATCTAACAAAGCTTTAGACGCCAGAGCATCTACTACATATCCAGAAGTTTCTCCTAATAAACACATACCTGACATTTGATTCTTTTTTGCTATGCCTATAATTACACCATTCATTCCTGTAATACTACCTTTATTCATTTTAGAGATCCCATAATTATGAAAGATTTCAATTGTTTTTAATTTGGTACATGTGCCAAATACTTTTGGTTGTTTTACAAATTTACCTGTGATATATGCTGCAAGAGTATAAATAGAATCAATGTTTAATTTTTCGCACATTTTAAGAATTTTATCTGCTAAAATATATTCGCCTTGTGCAGATACAGGCTGAGCGTCACCTGTGAGAAAAATAAAATCTCTGTTATTGTTTTTACAAAAATACAACGAGTTTTTAATTAGGTCTATAGTCCCATCTCGTTGTATTGATACTTGTGGTGGAAAAGACGACGAGTAAATATCTGCAAATTTTGATGCATTAAGCTTATCGATAAGATAGTCTACAGCAAGTTTACCTACATAGCCACTTCCAGGCAAACCACAAATAAGTCTTGCATTTTTTAATTTTGGTAAGAATGATACTTCAATTGTAATTTTTTCATTATCTTGAAACATATAGTTTTAGAAAGGATAACAAACAATATTAACCATACAAATCAAAGTTAATGTCATATTCATCATCTAACAGATCTTTGTCAACTACGTACTCTGATCTTATACGATATAATTAATTCGATAATAAGTCCAATAACTACACCAGCAATGATATCAGTGGGATAATGTTGTAACAAATAGATCCTGCTTAACGATGATATAAATGGTAAAAACCATAAAAAGTGCATATATTTCTTTTTGATTTGATTAATGAGCGTAGCTGTAATTACTGTTATCCTGGATATGTGTCCAGAAGGATACGAACCTTCATTACCTAATATTCCAGTATCATTTTCAATGTTCAACATTGTAGTGGATCCTAAAAATTGTAGTCCCGGTGGATTTCTATCTATTACGTAAGATATATATCCACAAGATATAGTTGAAATCAAAATTAAGAGTAAAGATGTCAATCCAATTTTTCGTGTTTTGCGCGGAATTATTAAAACTACACAAAAAATAACACACGGAAATATTCCACCGAGTTCAGTAGATAACCACATAATATTATCATATGTTGGTACACCTGAAACATTTTGGAAAAAATGTAATGTGTTTAGATCTAACTCTTTGATAATGTCATAATGTATTAAAGATGTAATGCTTAAAAACAAAATTAATAGTATAAATAGGTTATATAATATAGACAATCCCATAAATTTTGATTATGCCTAAAATTTAAAAATATGTTGCAGTTGATTTATAACCAAAAATAACTTTATTATAAAAAAGTAGATATCAATGATATTAACGATTAATGATTTTAATGTAAGCAATAAAGTTGCTTTTTTGAGAGTAGATATGAATTGCCCTATAGATCCTATAACTATGGAAATCTCTGGTATAAAAAGAATAGAAGAAGCTACAGAAACCATAAATGCACTAAATGATGCAAAGATAGTCGTAGCTTCACATCAAGGAAGAGTAGGCAATAAAGATTATACTAGTATGGAAAAACATGCACTAGTATTAGAAAATATTTTAGGTAAAAAAATACAATATGTTGAAGACGTTATTGGCACTTTAGCTATACAAAAAATAAAAAATATGAAAAAAGGCGACATAATACTTTTGGATAACTTAAGATTATGTGCCGAAGAGAATTATGAGTTTACGCCTCATGACGCATCAAAAACTATAATGGTGCAAAGATTGGCCAATTTATTTGATATGTGTGTATTAGATTCATTTCCAAGTGCACATAGATCTCATCCATCCATTGTAGGTTTTTCAAATATTTTACCAGCATGTGCTGGAAAAATAGTAGAACGTGAAATAAAAAATCTGAATAAAATAATAACAGTAGCCAAAGCACCACATGTAGTTGTACTTGGAGGATCTAAAGTAACTGATAGATTAGAAGCAATAAAATTATTGATAGATAATGGAAGAGCAGATCATGTTTTGCTAACTGGTATTATAGGCAATGTATTCATGAGAGCTCAAGGTAGAATAAAATCACCATTGGGAATAAAACAAGAAGAAGAAGTTGTAGCTAAGGCTCATTCTTTAATAGGCACATATCCAGATGTGTTTTCTACACCTGTAGACATAGCTGTGAATAAGGATGGAGATAGAATAGATATAGATGTTAGAGATCTGAATAAATCTGACGAAATAAATGATTTAGGTCCTAAAACAATAGAATATTATAATAAAATTATTTCAAGTGCAGGTACTGTATTCATGAGTGGGCCTGCTGGATTTTTTGAATGTGATAATTTTAGTATGGGTACAAGATCTATTCTAAATGCGATAGCTAGATCAATGGCAACCAGCATAGTAAGTGGAGGACACTTAAATTATGCATTAAAAAAATATGGGTTAACTGATAAAATAAATCATATAAGTACTGCCGGAGGCGCTCTAATTTTATATCTAACTGGAAAAAAACTCCCAATGATTGAGTCACTAGAAAATGCAGCTAGGAGACACATGAAAAAAATTAAATAACAAATATTTAGAGAAGTGTTAAAATTATTAGTTCTAATAAAGATGGGATGCATCTTCTTTTAGTTTAACTAGTTTTTCACTTTTTGTATCTTCTGTTTTCATTTTATCACTAAGATATGAATAAATACTGAATTTCAAAATTTTAAGTGATAATAATGCACATTTTATTCGAACCGGATTTAATTTTTGTAAACCTAGTTCAGATAGAACATCTGTTTTATTTATTTTAATCACGTCATCTATTTTTTTCCCTTTAGTCATTTCTGTCAATACAGACGTACACGCAATACAAATTGCACAACCTTTGCCATTGAATTTGACTTCGGATATAGATTGTTCATTATTGACATTCATGTAAAGATCAATACTATCTCCGCATAATGGATTACTGTCGTGCATGAATATGTCAGGTTTAACCAAAGTTCCAAAATTAATAGGATTACGAGAATAATCTATTATCATCTCATGATAAATGTTGCTGTTACTCATAATTTAAACAACCTCGCAGCTTTTTCAAGAGAAGTTATCAATTTATCTATTTCATTTTTAGTATTATAGACGTAGAAACTTATACGTGATGTAGCAGGTACGTCTAGTTTTTCCATTAACACTTGAGCGCAATGATGGCCAGACCGTATAGCTATTCCGTCTTCATCTAATATGGTTGCCAAATCATGAGGATGTATATCAGCGAAATTAAATGATATAATACCTCCAGATTTAGTAGAATCTTTACTTCCATAAATAACAATATTTTTAATATTATCTAATTTTGATATTGTATAGTCTCTTAAATCTTCTTCATGGTTACGTATTACATCCATACCTATATTATTTATATAATCAATAGAAGACGAGAATCCTATTACATCTGCAATATTTGGAGTTCCAGCTTCAAACTTATATGGTAAGTCATTCCATGTTGTATCATATTTATGCACTTCTTTAATCATATCTCCACCCCCGTGAAATGGAATCATTTCTTCCATAACATTTTTGCGTATCCATAAAATTCCTACCCCAGTAGGTCCAAGCATTTTGTGTGCAGAACACGCAAAAAAATCACAATTTAAATCATTAATATTTACTTTCATGTGAGGCACAGATTGAGCGCCATCGATTAATGTTTTCACGTCATGTTTTCTACATTGCGATATAATTTTCTTAGAGTCAGTAATGGTGCCTAATACATTAGACATTTGGCTGAAAGTAACTAATTTAACGTTTCCACATTCAAGATAGCTATCTAATTGCTCTAAACATAATTCGCCAGATTTGTTTATTTCTATGTATTTAAGTTTAGCCTGTTTTTCTTTGACTAGTAATTGCCATGGAACTATATTACTATGATGTTCATATTCTGTTGTAACAATTACATCGTTTTTAGTGATATTTTTGCGCCCCCATGAATATGCTACAAGATTTATTGCTTCTGTAGTGCCACGAACAAAAATAATTTCTTTTGGATCACTAATATTTAGAAATTTAGCTATTTTATTACGTGTATTTTCATATGCATTAGTAGCTTCATTAGCTATACTATATACAGATCTATGAATGTTGGAATTGTAGTTACGATAAAAATCATTAATAGAATTTATTACTTGAATAGGCTTTTGTGTAGTAGACGCATTATCTAGATATATTAGTTGTTTATCTCCATACACATGACGATTTAAAATAGGAAAATCTTTTCGAATAGAATTAATCGATGTTGTTTGTGTTTTCAATTTTTAAGATCTACATAAACCACATTATGCTCTATTTTAACATTATATGTTTTCAATGCTTTCTCTGCAGGAGGGTTTTGTGGAATTCCTGTGTCAAGATTAAAAGTGGATAAATGCAGAGGGCATTGTATGCCTTCTGAATTCAGAAACCCAGAAGAGAGATCTGCATCAGCATGTGTACAAACAGAATCAGCTGCATAGATAGTAGAATTTTGACTTACGATAAGTAATTTTTTATCATTATAATCAAACCGCAATAATTTTTTATTTTCAATTTCATGTGTACTACACACTTTAATCCACTTATTCATTATCATTATTATTAATCAACAATTTTTATCTGTATTTATAATGTGCATCTATTTCAGTTTCTTTCTCATTGTATCTAGTCTCTTCTACTTCAATTAGCTTCTTCAATTGTTCGCTAGTATTTATTGTAAGATCTAAGTTTTGCCATTTAGACTCAATCAAATATGCGATCCATGCTCTGATTTGATATGACATAGATCTAGACATTGGTTCTAAAAATCCTTCGATGATTATTCTTTCTGCATCTCTTTTATTCAGACATCTAGATTGAAGATAAAATATTAATTCATCATCAATTTGAGATACAGATGCAGAGTGCGTTGCTTTAACATCGTTAGTTAATATTTCCAAACTCGGTATAGAATCAGATTTTGCATCTTTACTTAATAATATAGAACGCCCAGATAAGAAGGATCTAGATTTATTTGCGTTTTTATTTATTCTTATCATACCTTTGAAAAGAGATTTAGAGTGATCCTTCAAAATAGATTTCTCGATTATTTTGGCGCTGGTAGATGGTTTTTCATGATAAACATTAGATGAGATATCAAAGGATTGATTATTATCTCCAAAAATTACTTCATAATCATTTATTGCAGATCCTGTTCCTATTAAGTGATGATTTATTTTATATCTGGATAACATAGAACCAAATAAGCCAGTATACAAATTAGCATTACCATCTTGTTCAATATTTGTATGACGTGTGGAAAAGTTGATTGAATTTTGGTTCATAATTTGTAAAGAAGTTAGATTTAATTTACTATTTTGAGATACATAGGAATCTAATAATTCAAGATATGCATTTTGTGTAGATGTTTTAGTAGCATAAACTTCTTGAATTATATTGATGTTGCTATTTTCTCGCACATTAATTAAGTTACGAGATATTGTAGATAATTTTTCGTTAAGACAGAATATAATATGAATTGGTTTATCAATTTTTGTGTTTTGTGGTACATCAATAAAGATACCAGAATCAAATGCGGCGTTATTTAGCGAAGTATATTTATCTTGTATTTTTGATTTTATGTTTTGAAATGATTTATGTACAACAGATTCGTTATTTTGTATAGCATCATGAATAGAAGATATTATGATCCCAGTTGATCGTAGTTCTTCGGGTATGGAGATTTTGTGGATATTGGATCCTATTTGAATTACATTTAACTCATCATTATCAAGTTCACCAATTCTGTTTTGTATAAGTAGTGGAACATCAGTAGACGATTCGCTAGACAAACATATTACATCCTGATTCATTTTGTTAGCATCTGTGTATTTATTATATAGTGGAGACGTCTCATGTGGAGATTTTTTATATTCATCAATAGATGTTTTACGATATTCCTGTAACCATACAGGTTCATGTCGAGATAATGAAATATCTTTTACGTATTCAGAATCTAATTTAGATAATGATAGATATTGCATGCATACACACAATAGATTATCCTACAGAACCATCCATTTCTAATTTAATGAGTCTATTTAATTCAACTGCATATTCCATGGGCAATTCTTTGGTGAATGGTTCCATAAACCCATTAACAATTAATGTCAATGATTCTTCTTCGGTGAATCCTCGGCTCATGAGATAAAATATTTGTTCGTCGCCGATCTTACCAACAGTAGCTTCATGAGTGATTGTTGCATCATCTTGATTTATTTCCATATATGGATATGTATCTGTTTTGGATGTGTCGTCTAATAATAGCGCATCACATCTAACAGACGCCTTGACGTTGGTTGCACCTTTAGCTACATTCAACAATCCACGATAAGTTGATCTACCATTACCACGGCTCACTGATTTAGAAGTTATTTTAGATGTGGTGTTAGGCGCTAAATGAACCATTTTAGCACCAGTATCTTGATGTTGATTATTTCCAGCAAATGCAATAGAAAGAGTCTCGCCATGAGCTTTTTCACCTAGTAAATACACACCTGGATATTTCATTGTGAGTTTACTACCAATATTACCATCAATCCATTCCACAGTAGCTCCATTATATGCATAAGCACGTTTTGTTACTAGATTATATACATCGTTACTCCAATTTTGTATTGTGGTGTAACGTAATTTTGCATCTTTATGTGCAACCAGTTCAACCACAGCAGAATGTAATGATTCTGATGAATATACTGGTGCAGTGCATCCTTCAATGTAATGACATTCCGCTCCTTCATCAATAATAATTAATGTTCTTTCAAATTGCCCTATATTTTGAGCATTTATTCTGAAATATGCTTGCAAAGGCATATCTACTTTGATGTTTGGCGGTACATAAATAAATGAACCGCCGCTCCATACTGCACTATTCAATGCTGCGAATTTATTGTCTTCAGGAGGTATTATTTTGCCAAAGTATTTTTTAAATAATTCAGGTTGAGTTTTGAGAGCATTATCTGTATCTAAAAAAATGACACCTTGCTTTTCTAAATCTTCTCTAAGATTATGATATACTACTTCAGATTCATATTGTGCTCCTACACCAGCCAAAAATTTTTTTTCTGCTTCTGGAATACCTAATTTATCAAATGTATTTTTAACATCTTTGGGAACATTATCCCAATCATTTTCAGTTTTTTCTGAAGCCTTAGCATAATAATATATATTTTGAAAATCTATAGAATTAAGATTTCCTCCCCATTGTGGCATTGGTTTCTTCATGAAGATATCAAAAGCACGTAGTCTAAAATCTAACATCCATTGAGGTTCATTCTTATGTTTACTAATTCCGATAATTGTATCTTTGGTCAGTCCTTTTCTATTTAGATGAACGTACATATCAGTAGAGTTTTTAAAATCATATTTTGAATAATCCATTTTGAGATCTTTATCATCCATGTTGCTTGTAATAATTTTATATTATAAATAGATTCTACACCTAATACTAATAGATGAAGTATACAAGAAACAGATTTACAATATATTAAACATAGTTTCTATTGCTCCATCTATGGTATAATATTTAGAAGTTATGTTTTTTATATTAAATTTAATGAGTTCATAAGATGTTGTAGGTCCAATGGCAACTATTTTAATGCGATGTAATTTATTTACAACAATATCATGAGTACAATACGACAAAATTATTTCGAAGAATGATTTTACTGAAGATGAGCTTGTAAAAATGATTCCGTCTATTTTATCATTCATGAATAATTTATAGAAATTAATCCATGGTTTTCGATCATGAAATGAGATCGTATCATAAATATAATTTTCTTGAACATGTAAACCAATTTTGGTAAGAAGTGAAGATAAGAATGGTGTAGATGCGCTACTACGTGGTATTATTATTTTTTTATTATATGCATTAATTTTGGTAAAAATTTCTCCTATCCCAACAGAAGAATATCTCTTGGGCATGTAAGATACTTTAATATTTTCATGTTCCAATGCATTCTTTGTTTTGGGTCCAACTGCAACTACTATAGTATTTGCAATTGCTAGTTGAAGTTGATGATACTTAGAAATGTCAACAGCTTCTGAAAAAAGTAGTTTGACTGCTTTTACGCTCATAAAAACTGAAAAATCTGGATCATAGTCAATTATAGAATTGATTAATGTTTCTGAAATCTTATTTTTTTTTATTATTTTGATTGTTGGTAATGCAAATGGGATTGCATTTTTACTTTTCAAATAAGATATGAATTCACTAGATTCATTTTCCTGTCTAGTTAGAACGATTGTTTTACCATCAAGTACCATGGATCTCACATTGTGAAATAATTTTAGATAAATTTACAACATCTCCTATAACTATTATTACAGGTGGTTCCACATCGAGATTTTTTATTTGATCCGAAATTGTAGAGATTTTTCCGAGAGTGGTTTTATGATTTTTCATAGTACCATGCTGGATCACTGCTATAGGCATGTTTTTATTCATACCGCCATCAATAAATTGTTTACAGATAGATTCAAGTTTGGACAATCCCATAAATATTACTATAGTATCAACACAATTAGCTAATTTTTTCCAATCTATTTTATTTCGTTTGTATGGAGTTTCATTACCAGTCACAAAAGCTAATGAAGATGACATTTTTCTATGTGTTAATGGTATTCCAGAATAAGTAGGTACACCTATCCCAGAGGATATGCCAGGAACTATTTCAAATTTAATCATATGATTTTTCAAATATTCTGCTTCTTCTCCACCGCGTCCAAAGATCATTGGATCTCCTCCTTTGAGTCTTACTATATGTTTCTTGATTTGAGCATATTTAAGCATAAGTTTATTTGTATATTGTTCTTGATGACAATAATCATCACCGACACTTCTTCCAACATATATTTTTTTTGTCTGTTTAGGTATTAATGATATAATTTCTTTACTAACAAGTCTGTCGTATAGAACCACATCAGCTAGTTGGATCAAGTCAAATCCTCTGCGTGTTAATAGATTAGGGTCTCCAGGTCCAGATCCAACTAAGTACACTACACCAGTCATACGTCACACCACATATTGAAGTTGGTTTTCCATCCTTTAGCCATCTTATCAATACCTTGCACATGTAGATCATTATAAACATCTTCACCTATTTTTTTTGTATTGTTTTTATTTGTTTTTTTAATTGTGTTAATTGATTTTTTACCGTCTATGGAATACGCAGTTGCAGACAACAATAATGAATTTCCATGGATTTTAGCGTATGCTCCTATTGGGAATTTACAACCAGATTCTACGAAAAATGAGAGTGATCTTTCAGCGTCTGCTTCCAATCTAGAGTGTTTGTCTTCTATATTTTTTAACATTTCAATCATACGCGTATTATCTTTTTTACATACTATACCCAATGCACCTTGACCTGGAGAGGGAGGAAAAGTATGCAGAGATAAATTTGAAAAATAACCATCATATCCTATGCGCATGATGCCAGCTTTTGCAAGTATTACTCCATCTAGGCGCTTATGAGATAATATGTTAATTCTAGATTCTATATTTCCACGTAGTGGTTTTATTATAACATCAGGCCTTATTCTAGTGATTTGGATAGCACGTCTGATGCTACTTGTGCCTACAATAGAGTTTGTTTTAATTTTATTCAATGGCATATGATTAATAGATATAAAAATATCATTTATCCTAGATCGTTTTGGTATACAACAAATAGTTAAATCTGAATTCAAGGCAGTAGGAATATCTTTCAAGCTATGTACTGCAAAATCTATCTCTCCATGCAATACAGCTAAATCGATCTCTTTTTCAAATATGCCTTTTCTATTCATCATAAAAATTGGCTTATGTATTACATCACCTTTGGTCAAAATAGTTTTAATTTCATAATGGTCATTTGGGTTAAGTTTTTTTAATTGTGAAATGACTTCATGTGTTTGAATTAAAGCGAGTTTACTTTTTCGTGATCCAACACTATATTTCAATTCTTAATAATCTTTAATGCGTTTGAATATGCATCTATAGTTTTATTAATATCATTATTAGTATGGGCATAAGATATAAAAATAGATTCGAATTGAGATGGCGGTATAAAAACACCATTGCTGAAAAGAGAGACAAAAAGCTTTTTAAATTTTTTAACGTCCGAGGTTTTACATGTTTGATAATTAGTTACAGGTATTTTGGTGAAGAAAATTTGATACATGGAACTAACATTGTTTATTTGATGTTGAATATTTAGATCCGTTGCAATATCATCTATTGCAGTTACAAGTTTAGTACAATATTTGTTTAATCTAGAATATAGTTTGTGTTTTAATTTGTTAATTGTCTTAATCGAATTTATTGCTGCAGTAACAGATATTGGATTGCCAGCAAATGTACTAGCTTGATATACATTTCCAAGAGGGGAAAGACATTCTAATATTTCATTTTTACCGCCAACCGCCCCTATAGCGAAGCCATTGCCAAGTATTTTACCAAGAATAGTAAGATCAGGAACTAGTCCAAATATTTTTTGAGCTCCGCCTTCTGATACTCTAAATCCAGTGACCACTTCATCGAATATAAGTGGAATATTGTAATCGTGTGTTAATTTTCTTACTTGTTTTAAATATTTTTTTGCAGGTGGTATAACTCCCATATTTGCTAGTATTGGTTCAATTATTAATCCAGCTATGTCGGTATTTTTTTTGAGTGTATTTTCTAATTCATCAATATTGTTGTATTGTACTACAATAGTGTCATTCTTTATATTATTAGATCTCTTGTGTTTATGTGTATTAGCAAATCCAGATCCAGATCCAGTTAAAACTTCATCATATGAACCATGATAACAACCTTCACACTTGATTATTCGTTTGTTTGAAGTATAACCTTTAACAAGTCTTATGGCAGTCATGGTAGCTTCTGTGCCCGTATTAACTAACCTTATCTTTTTCATAGATGGGAAATTAGTTTGTATTAATTGTGATAATGTTACTTCAAGTTTAGTGGGAGTACAAAATAATGTTCCATGTTTGATTTGATTTACCACTGCTGACATTATTTTTTTATAACTATGGCCCAGCAACATAGCTCCATAGCAATTACAAAAATCAATGTATTTGTTTCCATCTTCATCCCATAAGTAGCTGTTTTGAGATTTTTTTATAAATAATGGATATGGTTCAAAATATCTTACGGGGCTATTGACGCCACCTGGGATTAATTTTTTAGCTGTATCAAAAAGATCCTCAGATTTTTTATATATCATATTTGTAAATGGTTTTATACATCGTCAATATTATTCTATCAATTTATGAATATTTTCATAAGGAAATAATACTAATCATAAACTGTCATTTTCAATATGACGAAATATTTGTTTTTTGGTAGGTCTATGTTTTCCAGTAACAATGTAATTAACTGCATCGCTCATAAATACAGCATGATCACCTATACGTTCCAGATATCTCAATATCAATGCTTCAACCAATGCACATTTAGTGTTAGTAGAATTAATTAGAATTGGTAGTCGTTCTCGGTATATCCTATCAATGAATTTTTCGTTTTCTTGGATTATTAACGCTTTTCGTATATCAAGTGTAGAAAAAGACAATATTGCGTCTTTAATTATTTGTTTTACTTTACATGAAATTTCATTTAAAATCAAATTTTTGCATTCTTGTATATTTCCAAATAGATCTCGTACTAGTGTTATATCATATGCATATCTACCAAATCTAGAAAATGCATATGAAATTTCTGTAGATGAACGAATAAGTCTAAAATCGTCTGCCACAGGTTGATACCTCAACAATATATCAAAGGTTAAATCTTCCACTTCAAAATATTTATCTTTGATTTTATTAGACAGTTCATAAACATCGTGTGTACAATTTTTATTCTCCAGATAGGAATCTATAGCCAATGAAATGCATGTGATGGACATTTGTCCCATATCAGACATTAGTGATGATAATTTTTCTAATGATGGATCTATTAATCGTGTCATTTAACCAAAAAAGCCTTTAACGTATTTTGCTGTTAATGGATCAGTTGGAGCTGTAAAGAGTTTTTTAGTTTCTCCAAACTCTATTAGTTTGCCCAAATACATAAATGCAGTATAATCTGATATTCTGATAGCTTGTTGCATATTATGAGTGACTATAATAATAGTCAATTCATTTTTTAGATTCATTATTGTTTCTTCTATTTTCTGTGTAGATATAGGATCTAAAGCAGAAGAAGGTTCATCCATTAGTAATATTTCAGGGTTTATCGCAAGAGCACGAGCTATACAAAGGCGTTGTTGTTGTCCTCCAGATAATTCAATTGCTGGTTTTTTAAGATCACTTTTAACTTCATCCCATAAATAAGCTAGCTTAAGTGAGTTTTCTACAGATCCATCCAAGATTTTTTTGTTTTT
Source organism: Nitrosopumilaceae archaeon (assembly GCA_011523285.1). Taxonomy (GTDB): domain Archaea; phylum Thermoproteota; class Nitrososphaeria; order Nitrososphaerales; family Nitrosopumilaceae; genus WTHC01. The sequence continues at coordinate 14,246 of WTHC01000048.1, forward strand.
TATTCCATTAAGTCTCAATCCAGCTGTCACGTTATCATAAATGGACATTGTTGGAAACGGATTTGGCTTTTGAAAAACCATCCCAACTTTTCTACGATGGTATATAGGATTCATATTGTCTAAGTATAAATCGGTATTATCTATAACTACTTTGCCCATAACTTTAACATTCTTGTTCATGTCATGCATTCTATTTAAGCACCTTAGAAAACTTGTTTTACCACATCCAGAAGGTCCAATTAATGAAGTTACTGTGTTAGCTTTAAATTTCATTGTAATATTTTTAACTGATATGATGTTATTATAAGAAACTGTAATATTTTCTGCTATTAGTTTATACTTGTCCATTATTTTACACACAAATAATAATACATTTCTAAATATGTAATTATGTTTTTATTGATTTCCTTATGTTATTATCAAATAAATAGCGTATTCCGATACTGATCATAATTATAATGAATATTAAAACTAATGCCGAGCCCCAACCAGATGTTTGCGCATCGTCATATGGCAGTAATGAAAGCCTCCAAATTCTAAGAGTTAACGAATCAACAGGAGAATCAATACCATGAAAGAATTGACTGCTTCCCAATATAGTCATAATTAACGGGGCAGTTTCACCTCCAATTCTAGCAACAGATAATAAAATGCCATTCACTATACCTTTTTTTGCTGCAGACATGATAATACGTACAGAGATAACCCATTTTTGTAAACCTAATGCAATTCCAGCTTCTTTATATGTTACAGGCACCATTTTCAATGATTCTTCAGTAGTTCTAGCAATTATTGGGAACATGATCAACGATAATGCAAATGAGCCTGCCAAAATTGTAAAATATCCCAAAGTCAAAACTATAACTAGAAAAGCAAATATACCTAAAATTATGGTAGGAAATTCCATGAAAACATCATTAAAAAATCTGATCATCTTAGCTATTTTATTATCATGAAATTCATATAGAAATAGCCCAGATGAAAGACCAAGTGGAATACCAATTAAGCTAGTTAAACAAATTAATAATATTGTTCCTTGTATAGCAGGTCCAATACCACCTTGTCCAGATCCTATAGATCCAGGAACATCTAAGAGAAAATCTATAGATATTGCATTTATACCATTTTTAAATACTTCAAATACGATGCTGCATAATGGAATTAATGCAATGATGACTGAACAAAATACACCTATCTGGATTAGTTTATTAGTTATTAGTCTACGTTTAATATTTTGGTAAAATTGTTTATCATATTCATTTTGATCAATCATATATTTATTAATCCCTCTCGTACTTTTAACATTCTAACTACTAACACGTGAGCGATTATATTGATACATATAGCAAATAACAAAAGGATTAAACCTATTCCAATTAATGCAGATATGTGTAATGAGAGAGGCGAAGCTTCAATGAATTCATTTGCCAATATACTTGACATTGTTTGCCCAGCCTGAAATAGTGATTTTGGCAATGCAAAAACTCCAGTAGCGTTTCCTATCAACATAGTTATTGCCATTGTTTCTCCAACAGCCCTTCCTAGTCCTAAAATGGATGCGCCTACAAGTCCTGCTTTAGCATAAGGAAAAATAGCAAATTTAAATATTTCCCATTTTGTAGCTCCTAACATAAAAGCAGCTTCCTGTTGTTGTAATGGAACTGACTTCATTATTTCTCTAGATACTGATGCGATTGTAGGGATTATCATTATTGCTAGCACTATACTTGCTGTGATTATGTCTAACCCTAATGGAATTCCTGAAAATAACCACATGTGTTCTCCTAATGTAGAATTAATTGGTATTTCAAACCATTTAACAAATATAGGTCTAAAAACAATTAATCCCCATAATCCATAGATTATGCTAGGTATGGAAGCTAACAAATCAATTATAAAATTCAATATTATGTGAGATTCTTTTGGCATATATGATGCAAACATAGCTATACCAATGCTTAATGGAACAGCAATAATCATTGCAATTATTGACGTAACAATTGTACCAAGAATATACGGCAAAGCACCAAATGATTCTCTGCCCTCTATTGTGTTCCAATCAGAATTTATTATGAAAGAGAATCCAATTTCCTGCCAAATTGGTCCAGATTCTAGAAATAATTTGATAATTAAGTATACAATTAGAATAAGAATATAAAATGCCGATGTTATTATAATTATTTTAAATATTTTATCCACGAATAAATTGTGTGGAGGTTTTAATTCCATAAACATGTATAGGGCTAGATTGTTTATCTACTATGTGACCATATTTCATAAATATAATATAGTTCAATATAGTTACGAATAAAATATACTACAAATATTCATACTACATCATGTTTAATATATCCACAAGAGATTCTTCACAATTTGATCAATTCGTTATTCAACAGATAACGTATATGGTTAATATATTCTAGATCCGATATCATTCCGTTTACCCACCATTTTGCAACATCACGGATCCAAGTTGGTAAATTAAGATTAACATTGTCATAAATAATGTTAGATTCATTATCATGAACTAATAATTTACCATCATATTTTAGATTAGATATTCCATCAATTCCCAATTTTACTATTTGTTGTGGAAGTGGGGCGTAAAATAGAGATGATGAATGAATTTGTCCGTCAGTTAACATCCAATAAAATAAATTTGCTAATGCAATAGCATGGTCTTTAGACTTCACAGTATTAATGAGATCTTCATAAATAATCAAATATGTGAAGCTAGATAATGGATATGAATTTATTCCAGGAGAATTGATAATAGTTACATCATCCCAGATATCATTGGCGCGTGGCATATTATTAACCATCATTGATGCTGCAGATGAAATAGAATCCATAGTAGGTTCTACAAAATTAGTTTTATCTGCATTTTCTATATATGCAAATGAAGAATTTGTTTGAAGCGCATAAGCTAATTCTACATAACCGATTGAAAAAGGTGTACTTGCAACAATACTAGAAATACCCTCATTGCCTAGTACAGCTACCCCTATACCCAATGGAACGCTTTTACCAGCACCTACATTAACATCAAATTCTGCACTTAATTTAGATAGATAATCTGTAAAAACAAAAGTGGTTCCAGAGCTATCAGATCTTCTTACTGGTATAATTTTTGCATCAGGCAAATTGACTGTTTTGTTATTTATTTGTATTTTTGGATCATTCCATGTGGTGATTTTTCCCATATATATTTCAGCTAAATTTACTCCAGTTAGTTTTAATCCTTTATGTGGTATTTCTGGAATATTATATATAATTGCTATTGCGCCAAGTGTTTCTGGTATATGTAATGTATTCGGGGCTAATTTTGCTTCATTTTCTGTTAATGGAACATCAGTAGCAGCAAAATGTATTGTATGTTCTATATGTTGTTTAATACCACCGCCACTTCCTATAGATTGGTAATTAATATTAATTTCAGGATGTATGATTTCATATTCAGTTCTCCAGTGATCTATTAAAGGGTACGGGAAAGACGCACCTGCACTTTGGATGGAGAATTTTGAGATTGAAGAGGAGTTAGTTTCATCAGCATATGAATGATGATTAAATCCAAATAAAATTATTGAAGATGTCAAAACAAGTATCAAATATTTAGTTTGTTCAAACCATAAATTTTTCATTAATAATCACTTCAGAATTACTTTATATTTGTTTAATCATTGTAATACAAAATAAAAACACAGAGCAATTATAGATTTTATATCAAAATGGTTTTTTGACATCGCGAGTGAATACAAAGCTTGCTATAATAGTAGTTATAGATACAAAAATGATTATAATAGTCAATCCTAATTCAAGATTTGTGTGCGCTTGATTATTCATAATATCACGTACTAAAACTATTGTGTAGGTTACAGGGTTTAATTTGGCTACATACGAAAGCCAAGAAGGTAATAATTCCAAAGGAAATAATGCGGGACTTAACATGAATAATGGCATACCCAAAAAATTAATTGTTGCCCAAAAAGTTTCTTGCGAGCGTGCAATAGACGCAACAATAATAGAGATGCCAGAAAAACCTAATGAAAATAAAATCATTATTGCTATTATAAGTAGCATATGTAGATAGTGTGGCATATTAACACCAAGAATGAATGAAATGCCCAAAATCAAACAAGATTGAATTGTAGCAATAAAAGATATTGCAATCATTTTCCCAAGAGCAATTGCCGAGCGAGATATAGGTGATATTAAAACTTTATTGATAAAACCGTATCTACGATCCCACAGCGTGTTAACTCCGCCAAAAATACTTGTGAAAATTGAAGTAAGTACAATTATTCCAGGTGTAATGAATTCAATATAATCCCCAGAAAAACCTACGGAAGCTATCAATGGACCAGTCTGTGTAAAAGTATGACCTACAACTATTATCCAGATCACAGGTTGGATTAATCTTATAACTATTCCAAATTTAGATTTAGAATATCTTTTTATTTCTCTCCACATGATTGAATAAATATCATATAAAATGATCATGTTCGTATATTTTTTAATTTTCTATATTCTTTTTTCATATTATATCCGCTATTTTCTAGATTGAGGTTTTGACCAGTATATTTTATAAATACATCATCTAATGTTGGTTTAGACATAGAAACAGAATTTATTTTAATTTTTAGATCTAGAAATGATTTAAGTATGATCGGGATTATTTTCTCACAGTTGGTGCTAAACACAGTTAATATTTTGTTATCAAAATTGATTTTCTCGACGTATTTCTCAATAGAATTAATTTTGGATGTTAATTTTTTGACGTCCACATCTGTTTCGATGCCAATACGTAATATTTCGTTACCAAAATTATTTTTTAGTTTTGTTGGAGTATCTATAACCTTGATTGTTCCATGATCTACTATAGCTATACGATCACATAATTCATCAGCTTCTTCCATATAGTGAGTTGATAAAAAAATAGATGTGTTAAGATTATTTCTAATTTTTTTAATATATTCCCAAATTTTTCTCCTAGTTTGTATATCTAGGCCTACTGTGGGTTCATCCAAAAATATAACTTGTGGTTTATGTAGTAAACTGCCTCCAATATCGAGTCTTTTTCTCATACCACCAGAATATGTAGTTACCAGATCGTCTTGTTTATTTTCTAATTCTATCAACGCCAATACGTCATTGATTCTATTGTCTATTAGACTATTTGGGATATGGTTTAATCTAGCTTGGAGAAGTAAATTTTCACGGCCTGTAAGATATTCATCTACAGTAATTTCTTGTTGCACATATCCGATATGCTCTCTAACTTTAGCTGATTCATATACTGTATCAAAACCATTAACAATTACAGTTCCAGAAGTTGGTTTTATCAAAGTAGCTAGAATCATCATTGTGGTGCTCTTACCAGCTCCGTTGGGTCCTAGAAAACCGAATATTTCATTCTGTTTTATTTGTAATGATATATTATTTAATACGCATGCATTACCGAACTTTTTTGATAGTGAACGTATTTCAATTGAATGCATCAACTAATTCATAGTAGGACATTTGTTTAATATATCAGTTAAGAATATGTATATGCCAAATGTGTAAAATAAATAATATTTATTTAAATTTTCACTT
>WTHC01000028.1 GCA_011523285.1 Nitrosopumilaceae archaeon
ATATTTATTCCATGTTCTTGTAATAAAACTTCAGGTTTTTTAGAACCTCCTGCCATTAGTATATTAATAAATGTTTTTACAAATTTTTTATCTTCTTTAGATTTTTGAAAAAGTGATAATGATAAAAGGCTACCAAAAACATAAGAATAGCAATAAAATGGCGTATAGAAAAAATGTGGGATTGTACACCATTCTATAGAAAAATTATTTGATACATTTACACTGTTGCCAAATTGTGTTTTAAGATTTTGTAAATAGATTTTTGATATGTTGTCTGTAGTTATTCCATTCGAAATATTATTATGAGCATCAATTTCAAATTTTGTAAAAAATGCCTGGCGTATTATTGTTGCGTATAAATCATTAATATGATCTAAAATTAATATGGTTTTTTTTCTATCATCATGTATATTTTGATTAATTAATTCATCATATAACAATGATTCCATAAATGTAGAAGCTGTTTCCGCCAATGGTAATGTAGGTTCATATACTAATAGTGGTTTTTTACAAATTTTTCCATGTATTGCATGGCCCATCTCATGAGCCAATGTAAAAACATCTCTCAATTCACCTGTAAAATTAATCATTATATATGGTATTAATTCAGGATGTACACTACAGCAAAATGCCCCTTCTTTTTTACCAAATTTAATCACTGAATCTATATGGTTCGAATCTATGATTTGTTTTGTATGATGAAATAAATTTAAATCAAATTTTTTTATAGCGCTCAAAATTAGTTTGACACTGGTATTGTAACTGTAAGTTTCTTTAGTCTGAGAAGAAATTGGAGCATATAAATCATATCTTGTTATTTTTTTGATATTTAATAACTTGGCTTTGATCGAAAAAAAATCTTGAAACACATTACATTTTTTTTCACATATTTGAATTAATAATTCTATGACATCATCGTCTATATTGTTCTCAACATTTCTTATAGATATGGGCGATTTGAATTTTCTTATTTCTACTCCCTCATATTTCAAATTTAATACGATATTTTGATAGATGTTGCTCAAAACTACTTTATTATTTTCAAATTTATCTAAAATTGAAATATATGATTTTCTTCTTATATTTTTATTTTGGTCTCGGAATAAACTTGAGATTTCATCTCTAGTTAATTCTCTATATTTTCCATTTATCTTTATTTTATATTTAAATGAATTTGTTATTTTTTCGTACAGTTTTGTTAATGCAGAAATTCCTGTTATATTTAAAATATTGATAATTTTTTCTTCTTTTTCACTTAATGTGTATTTGCGTAAGTTTCTTTTTTGTATCAAATATTCTGATATTGAATTTGCATTTTTTATTAATCTCATAGCCGTTTTATTATTAACTTTCGTCCACCACAAATCAAAATATAGCAATTCATTTGAAATATCTGCAGTTAATTTTTTTATTTGGTTTACGAGTAATGTTTTTTCATCAGATTGCGTATCTGTAACGTACGATAGAGACACAAAAGTGTTAATTATGTTGATATTTTTATAAATATTTTCTAGAATGTTCAAAATTTTCAAGAAATCATTAGAAGTTATATCTAGTTTTAATTTGGTATACATAGATTTTAATTTATTCGTATCGTGTTTGATTACATCTACAATATGTTCTAAATCTTGTTTATCTTTTACAAGATCATTTAGATTCCATGTAGAAACATTATATTTCATTATTTGCTCGTTGTTATTTTAAATCGTATATAATTTTTTAGAATTTTATACATAGACTTAATTTAAATGGACTGGATGGGATTTGAACCCATGACCATGACGAGAATTTCTATACGCCGTGTGAAGGCATAATCATACCTGCTAGACTACCAGTCCATATGTGGATTACAATTTTTTTAATATTATTTCTTTGCACGTAATGCGCGATTCTTTAATCTGAGATGGCTTTTATGACATTTTCTACATCTATCTGCATATATAGAATTCCTTCCGCCGCAATCTAAACAAATTTTTAAATGGAGTCGTATTTCTTGAGCTAGCTTCTTTTTTTCTGGATCTGTTATTGTCATTATAAATTAAATAAATGTGGGTTGTTTTATATCTTTAATCTCTGTGCTAATAATATTGGTATTTCGCTAGGCTTTTTTGCAACGGGTATATTGGCATTGTTGAACATTTTGATTTTTGATTCTGCAGATCCATATTCTCCATAAACTATAGCACCCGCGTGTCCCATTCTTTTCTCTTTGGGAGCTGATCTTCCAGCTATATATGATATGATTGGTTTTTTGTAATTGATGTCCATTACATGTTGTGCTAATATCTCTTCTGCATCGCCTCCTATTTCTCCAACTACCACAATCCCATCTAATTTTGGACTATCTTTTATCATATCAAACGCATCTATCAATATTGTTCCATTTATGGGATCTCCGCCTATTCCAATAGCTATATTTTGACCAAAACCATGTTGACTTATTTTGTCTGACATTTCATACATTAATGTTCCACTTTTAGATAAAATTGCAATATTTCCAGGTTTAAATGGCGTTGTGGGCATTATTCCTAATTTTATCACATCTGGTATTATTATGCCAGGTGTATTTGGACCTATTATGGCTGCTTTATTTTTTCTGGCCATTTTTAATGCAATCATTGTATCTTTAATGGGTACATGTTCTGGTATAGCTATCAATAATTTTATTCCAGCATTAATAGCATCTTCTGCAGCTTCTAAAAAAAATTTTGCAGGCATAAACATTACTGAAATTTTAGAGTTTGTAGATCTAACAGCTTCTCTCATTGTGTCATAAATATTTATATTTTCGAATTTTGTTTCTCCTTTTCCAGGAGTAACTCCCGCAACTATATTTGTTCCATATGCAATCATATTCTTTGTGTGTAACGACCCAAATTTACCGGTGATTCCTTGTATTATCACGGATTTATTTTTATAATCGTTATCCTCTCTAGTCCCAACCAAAATATCAAAAATATCTAACATTTTTTTATCTCTGATGTTATAAAATTTATTGCATCTTCTACTGAATCAAACATATTTATATTTATGGTGGCAAGTAGTTCTTTTGATTTTTGTGACTCTGTACCTTTTAGTCTAGCTGATACCCTTACATTTATCAACTTGTTGTTGTATGCTTTTATTAATGCATGTGCGACTGTAGTTGTCTTTACAATGCCGCCATATAGATTTATTAAAATTCCTTTTACATTTTTTATTTTACTTATTATTTTAAGTGCTTCGTAGACTGAATCTATGGTTGCTCCTCCTCCTACATCCAAAAAACATGCTGCTTTTCCTCCATGATCAGTTAAAATATCTAACGTAGACATAACTAACCCTGCTCCATTACCAATAACAGCTATATCTCCATCGAGCTCTACTAATGAAAAACCATTTTCTTCAGCTTTTCTTTCTATTGTTGTTTTTTGATTAAATTTTTGTAGTTCGGGATGTCTAAAATTGGCATTGTCATCTGTTATAATTTTGCCATCTAAAGCTAATAAATTGTTATCTTTTAAGATAACTAGTGGATTAATTTCAGCTAGTTCAGCTTCTTTATCAATGACTAATCTAAATAATTTCTTTAGTATTAAAACAAAGTTATCTTGTTGTTTTTCAACTAATTTGATGCCATCAGCTACTTGTAAGGCTAGATCATTATTAAATGAATCGAACTCCATCTCATGAATTATTTGATTTTTAAATGATTCTATTTCTATCCCGCCTTGTAACGATGCAATTATATTGTAACATCTTTTACTACGATTCAAAAATATTGACAAATATAATTCCTTTTCATATGGTATTAATTTTTCTGTTAAGACAGATCTTGTTTTCTCGTTTTTTACTTTCATATTTAAAATTTGATCATATTTTAACATAAATTCATCAATATCGTTACATTTTTGTATTGCACCTGATTTGCCTCTTCCTCCAATTGGTACTTGTGCTTTAATAATCACTGGTAATTTTAGTTGTGTGGCTTGTTTTATTCCTTCTTGTATGTTGTTTGAAACAAAACCTAATGGTGTTTTAATACCATATTCTGAAAATATTTCTTTTGCTTGATATTCTAATAACCTCATAATTTTACACTCATTTATTTTTAATCCATGATATTGGTAATATATTTAGAACGTGTGTATATTTTAATACTGTTGGTTCTATAATTGCAAAAATATGTTCAATGTTGTTACATAATAAAATAGAATATAGAGCAAAATAAATGTCTACACAACACAATGTGTTATCGTTATATTCTTTTGTATTATTATTGTTCTTCATTGACATTCTTATTGACATGATCATTTTATTGACTAATATGTGTAATGTGCAATAAAATATTGCAACCACATCAAAATATAAATTTGTATATGGTATTTTTATATCGCAATAGATTTTCATATCAATCATTCTATTGATAATTTTAAAGTTTCGCCATCTATATTATAATTCTTATATTTTTTACATGTTTCTATAAAATTTACATTTTTGACTCTTATTAAATGTGCTGATTTAGCTTTTTGTGTATGTACAATATTCAATTTGTCAGGTTTTAAACCAACTATAGAAGCAATAGACAACATATCAGTTGGTTTATATCCATATTCTTTTCTTAAAGTTTGTAATCTTCTTGCTAGATCTTTGATAAACCCTTCTATACGTATCTCGTCATTTCGTTTTATTGATAAAATGATCAATTTATTATTTTTGATCATTTTAACATAATCATCATTTGCATCAAAATCTACAATTAAATCATCTTCATGTATTTCTATAACATTTTCATTATTGTTATATCTAAACGTGTTTTTATTTTGGAGTGTATTAATAATTTTATTTGGATCTGTATTTGCAACAAAATCTGATATTGCATATATGTTTTTTTTGAATTTTGGAGCTGTTTTTTTGATGTTTAATTTAATGATTGGTTTTATTGGCGCATTCAAACTCTTCAATTCTAAAATTTTTTTAAATGTTATGATATCGTAGTCACTATTAATTTCAATGATTTTACAATGTTTTACATTTAGTTGTGTTATTAATAATTTTTCTACATCTTTAAGAAGTTTTTTCTGATCGTGTTTTAAATAAATTTGTATGTCATGTAATGGCCATCTTCGTTTGATTTTTCCTTTGATTCTGGCAGCTGAAGTCATTGATATTATTTCTTTCATTATTTCAAATGATTTTTCTATATTTTCATTAATTAGTTTAAGTTGTGGTTGTGGCCATTTGCTTGTCAATATATTTTTGTTACTTCCTATATCCATGTATAAATATTCACTAATGAATGGTGAGATCGGATGTATTAACAAATATGTTTTTTGTAGTATGGAGAATAAAATTTGATAGATCGTATTTCTTCTTGTACTATTTGATTCTGATTCGTCCCATAAATCTTCTCTTATCATTGGTATGTATATTTGACTTAATGTATTTATTATAAAATCTTCTAATACTTTTGCAGTTTCATGGAACCTACAACAAGCATTATTTTTGTCAATTTGTATTATTAATTTTTGAAATTTTGATAATATCCAATAATCTACAATTTGTAATTTTGTGTAATCTATATTTGTAGTTTTAACAAATTTATCATATTCACTATTCTGTTTAAAATATACATGTGAATTATAAAGCGTGTTTATTATTTGATATGGTCTAGACATTATCTCTTTCTCATTAAAATTAATGGATTCTGTAGGATTTGATTTCCATATGAAATAGAATCTCACCAGATCTACTGGATACTTAATCATTAAATTTATGGCATCTATAACATTGCCTAAACTCTTGCTCATTTTATTACCATTTTTATCTAATACATGTCCTTGAAATAAAAATGATTTATATGGAGAAATAGGTTTATTTTGTAAAATCACATTTTCAATTAATAGTGTATATGCCCATCCTCTAGTTTGATCTATTCCTTCTGTTAGAAATTGTACTGGGATCTTGTAATTATATTCTTCTTCAGATAATGATGCATATACAGCGGCTCCACTATTGTGCCATGTATCAAGTACAAATTGTTCTCTTTCCATTATAGAATCGCATTTTTTACATTTAATCACAATTCTATCTATCCAAGGCCTATGTAATTCAAAATTATTTCCGTCTGGCAATTCATATGCTCTATCAATTATATCTTTTCTTGAGAATAACCTTTCTGTCATACCGCATTTTTTACAATTCCAAATTGGGATTGGGCATCCCCAAAATCTTTCTCTTGATATACACCATGGATGTTTTTCTTCTAATATTTTTACAAATCGATTTTTAGCTTTATCAAAAAAATAATTAACAGATGTAGCCGCGCTTATTGCATTGTTTCCAAGTTTATCCATCATGTAAAAAAATTCTCTTCTGGCTAACCAAATTATTCTATGATGTGAACGCCAACATAATGGATATTTATGTTTAAGCCTTCCAATTTTAACTAGCGCATTATTTTTTTTTATATCATTGATTATTTTTATGTCTGCATCTCGTACAAACAAACCTGAATATATGCCTGCATCGTCGTTAAATCTGGCTTCATCATTTATAGGATTAAAAATGTATACATTTCGTTTAACAGCTATATTGTAGTCATCTTCTCCATTAGCCGGTGAAATATGTACTAATCCACTACCTGTATCTACATCTACAAATTTTTCAGATACTACATAATGAAAATTTTTCTCTTGTGACAGTACTTTTAATTTTGGTATTTCAATTAATAATGGATGTGTGTATTTTTTTCCTTCCATATCAGATCCAATAATTCTTTTTAATATATGATAGCTTTTAATATTAATTTCAGCAACGAATTCATTTATACGCTTTTCACATATTATCCATATCTCGTCATTTATTTTTACGTATAAATAATATTCATTTGGATTTACTCCTACCATAGCATCTGTTATTAAAGTGAAAGGCATGGTTGTCCATACTATCAAAAATGCATCTTCATCACATAGTTTTACTTTGTAATATAATGAATGATCTTCAACCATTTCATATGATTGGTTTATTTCAGCGTAACTTAATGATGTTTGGCAGCTAGGGCAATAACCAACCACTCTATACCCTTCATTTAAAATACCATTTTCATAAGCCTTTTTTAATATTTTCCATTCTTTTTCTATATATTGATCATCACATGTCCAATAAGCTTCCTTTTGATTGAATGACATGCCAAGTAATTCATCCATCTGAATCCAAATCTTGTTATATTTATTGACTAATTTTTTACATTCTGCTACTAATTTTTCTATAGTTGCTAATTTTAAAATATCTGATTTACCTCCATATATCTTCAACTCTTTTTCTGCTTGTAATTCAATTGGAAGTCCTTGTGTGTCCCAACCTGCGTTGAATTTAATGTAATATCCGTGTAACGTATTATATCTATACCAAAAATCTTTTATTATTCTTCCACGTAAATGGCCAATGTGTGGACGACCATTCATAGTTGGTGGTCCTTCTATAAATATAATATTCTTAAATTTAGTTTTTTGTAACATTTTTCTTAATTGTAAGTTTGGTATATTTCGAATTTTATTTTCTATTTCTTTAAAATTAAGTTTGTTGTTAATTTGCATATGTGTATTTCTATGATTGAGATATTATAAAGTAAATCATTCATAAATAATATATATAGATAATGTAATTAATAACAAATTAATAATTTTTTATATGAATAATATTCTTATAGTTGGTTCAGGAGGTCGTGAACATGCATTGGGATGGAAATTGTCACAAAGTAATAAAGTAAATAAAATATATTTTGCTCCTGGCAATGGCGGTACTAGTATCAATATTGATATACAAGTAGATGATGTAGATCAACTTCTAGAGTTTGCAATAAATAATAATTGTTTTACAATAGTTGGACCTGAAGTTCCTTTAAAATTAGGAATAGTAGATAAATTCTTAGCAAATAATTTAAAAATTTTTGGCCCTACACAAATTGCAGCTAAATTAGAAACTAGTAAAAGTTGGGCTAAAAATTTCATGCAAAAATATAATATACCTACTGCAAAATTTGAAATATTTGATAATTATGAATCTGCAATAAAACACGTGCGAGTAGTTTCTTATCCTATCGTGATCAAAGCTGATGGACTTGCATCTGGCAAAGGTGTTTTTATTTGCAACAATTTTCAAGATTCGTCTTTTGTACTAGATAAAATGTTTTTAAAACATAACTTTGGAAATGCTGGCAATAAAATTCTCATAGAAGAATATTTGCATGGTAGGGAGTTATCATACATCATTCTTTCTGACGGCGAGACTATAATTCCAATGGAAACTAGTAAAGACTATAAAAGAATTTTTGATCGTGACAAAGGAGATAATACTGGTGGCATGGGTTCGTATTCTCCAGCAGACATAGACATAGGTATTCAAAAACAATTACAACAAATGATGAAAAATGTAATACATTACATGAAAAACATGGGCATGCCATTTGTTGGATTTCTTTATGCTGGGATAATTATACACAATAATATTCCATACGTTTTAGAATTCAATGCTAGAATGGGAGATCCAGAATGCCAATCAATAATGATGAGATTACAATCTGATTTATATGATTATTTACTTGCATGTGTTAACGGTAAATTGGCTAACATGCCTAAACTAAACTGGAATCCAAAACATGCAGTTTGTGTTGTATTGGCATCTGATGGATATCCTAATAATTACTCTAAACATGAAATAATTTATGGTTGTAATTCAATCCTAGATTGTAATAACATGATATTTCATGCAGGTACTAGGAAAATAAATAATGTATTGACTACTAATGGTGGTAGAGTGCTTGGTGTGGTTGGATTAGACAATGATAGAAAATTAGCTGCAACTAGAGCATATAACACATCTAGGAAAATTAAATGGAAGTCAAAATATAATAGGACTGACATCGGATACAATTAAATATGTTTGCTGGTTTTTATTTTATAATAGCTATTTTCTGTAATTATGTGATCTAATATAACATCATATTTAGAAATAGGTATGAATCTCATCAGTTGACATTCGTATATTGCAGAAATAGTTTTAACTTTACATTGGAATAGAAATTTATCATAGTATCCTTTTCCATACCCTAACCTCATTCCCGTCCTAGTGGCTGCAATAGACGGTACTACGATCAAATCTATTTCATTCGAAGTTGTGATGTTATTATTTACTACTGGTTCTAAAATCCCAAGGCTATTTTTAACTAATGTATTTATATTTTCTACATTGACAAAGTTGATCCTATCATCATTTATTTTAGGCAAAAATAATTTTTTGCTGTTTTGAAAAATGTCGTGAAATATATATTTAATATCTACTTCACTTCCAATAGGATAGTAACAACCAATTTTATTGGATTTGATGTATATTTTTGTCTGAATAAGTCGTTTGCATATTTGTTTACTTAATAATAATCGTGTTTTTTTTGGAATTGAATTTCTGTTCGCTAAATAAATCTTCCTTAATGTATCTTTTATTTTGTTTGACAATTATAACGTTGCAGCAATTATGGTGTTTTTTAATAACATTGCAACTGTTATGGGGCCTACTCCTCCTGGCACAGGGCTTACATATGATGCTTTTTTTATTATTTGTGTAAAATCTGCATCTCCTACCAATTTTCCATGATTCTTTGATATGGCAACATCTATTACTACTGCATTATCTTTAACCATATCTTCTGTTAAAACAAATTTTTTTCTATTACCAACAGCTGTGATTATTATATCTCCAATTTTGCATAATTCTTTTAAATTTCTTGTAAAAGAATGACACGATATGACCGTTGCGTCTCTACTCAATAACAAACTATACAAAGGTTTTCCGATCAATTCAGTCCTATTTATAACCACGATATTTTTTCCACGTATCGGAATGTCATAATAGTCTAATATTTCTAATATACCTAAAGGTGTACATGTTGTTAGGATTTTTTTACCTATAGTTAACATACCTAAATTATATGGTGTTAGCCCATCTACATCTTTTTTAGGAGATATATGTGATATGGTTTCAAATCTATTCAATGTTTTTGGTAATGGTAATTGAACTAATATTCCATGAACTTTATTATTTTTGTTTAGCGAGTTTATCAATTCGTTAACATCATTTTGTGATATAGTATTAGGTAACTTATGATCTATTGTTGCAATTCCAACTTCTTTACATGCTTCATGTTTTTTTTTTATATATGTTAATGATGCAGAATTAGTTCCAATCAATATTGTAGCTAAGCATGGTTTTATCCCTTCTGATTTTAAGAGATTAATTTTTTTTCTAACTTGTGTTTTAATTTTTTGGGCTATTTTTATACCATCTATTTTTATTCCGTTCATATTAAGATCATAAATAATTCATATAATTAATTTATTCTAATACTCTATACATGATTTATTATTTTTACTATTTTACCATCAATAATTAATTTTTTAGTTGCAAATAAATTTATAGCTTTTGGGTATAGTTGATGTTCTTTACGAAGTATTTTTTTAGCTAATGATATGTGATTGTCATTATCTTTTATTTTTACCATTGCTTGAAGTATTATGGGACCTGTGTCTATTCCAGCATCTACAAAATGGATTGTACATCCACTATATTTAGCTCCATATTCTATAGCTTGTTTTTGTGCATTTAAACCAGCAAATGCTGGTAATAAAGACGGATGAATATTCATAATTCGATTTTTGTATTTTTTAGTTAAATCAGCTCCCAAAATCCTCATAAACCCTGCTAAGCATATTAAGCCATTTTTAGGTGTTATATTATACTTTAGTAACACCTTTTCCAGTTTTTTATCATAAATTCTTCTGTCTTTTATATTTGGAATTATTATTGTATCGATTCCAAATTTGGATGCTATTTTTATTCCTGCCGCATCATAATTATTAGAAATTACAACTGTCGGGGTTATTATTTTTTTTGTAGCAGCAAAATTTAATATAGCTTTCATATTACTACCTCTACCTGAAATTAAAATAGCTAAGTTAATCAATTATTATGATCAATAACGCAGTAATTTATATCAACATAAGATAATTCTTCATTATCATGCAAATAAAATATACAAAAAATGGCATAATGTATAAAACAAACTCAATTTCAGTAAATTTAGATCCAAAACGTATTGGATCAAAATCAATAAATTTTGTATCTCATGCCCACAAAGATCATTTGCCATCTAATAGTAACAACGATGGACTAATACTTACATCTGTAGAAACAACCAAAATAGCAAATTTGTATGGTATAAGCATGAAAAATTTTAAGGAATCATTAGATGGATTTTCGTTAATTGATACAGATCATGTAATTGGTTCGAAGGGTTTATTGTTTAACGATATTTTTTATACTGGTGACATTTGTATACGACATAATAATGCAACAAATATCAGTATCCCTCAATGTAAAATACTTATTACAGAATGTACCTTTGGCTTACCAGAATTCAAGTTTCCAAAATTACACGAAATAATTAAAAATGTAAACCAATTAATATCTGATTTGTATTCTAAAGGTATTCCTGTATTGTTATTAGGCCATGCATTTGGTAAAGCTCAAGTATTAACAAAATTGTTTTCACATTGGAGTCCTATATACTATCAACATAAAGTCAAGCAAATTAATGATCTATGTATTTCACTTGGGATGAATATTCCATCAGGATTAACTGATGTTGAAGCTGATAAACGTGGTTTGCTGCAGAAAAAACCATGGATCATGATAGCTCCATTTATGTCAGAAAAAAACCCATTTATTATTAAAATGAAATCTAGATTTGGTGCTGTGACGATTGGTTTTACGGGATGGGCTAATTCTCCAAGATTTTTTTTTGGTAGGCAGCATGATTATTCTTTCCCATTAAGCGATCATTGTGATTTTAATGAATTGATGAGTGTTGTTTATAAAACAAATGCAGAAAAAGTATATACAATTCATGGCTTCACTAAAGAGTTTTCTGACCATTTAAATAAAATTGGTATTGAATCAGAACCATTGAATATTAGCAATCTCTAAACATATATTGATGTTATTTATTACTTTTATTTGATATTTTGTTTAAATATGCAAAAATTCCAGTATAGTCTAATTCGCCAAAACCTTTTTGTTCTGCATTTTTATAAATGGTATTGATCTTTCTAGTAATTGGGAGATTCAAGCCTAAACTATATGCTACAGATGTAGCTATGTCTAAATCTTTTCTTAAGTTTTTTAACATAAATGTTGGTTTAAAATTATTGTCTATCATTTTATATGCTTTATTTTCACTCATTCCAGTCTTAAAATATGTTGAATTCAATATCTTTAAAAACAGTTGTGGATCTATAGATGCACGTTTCGCGAGCATTATGCCTTCTGAAATAGATATAGCTAAAAACGCTATCTGCATATTCATTGATAATTTTATTAAATGAGAAGTTCCGTATTTGCCCAAATAAAATGTTTGTTTGGCAATACATTTGAAAATCTTTTTATATTTTTCATAAATTATTTTTTTACCAGATGCCATTAAAATCAATTCTCCGTTTATTGCAGCTTTAGGACCGCCCATTACAGGTGTATCTAGCATTACTATATTATATTTAGAAAATTTTTTTTCTAGTTTAATAGAATCTATTGGATTTATGGTGCTTATATCTGCTATTGTAAGATCTTCATACTTTCCATCTATAATGCCATTTTTACCAAAAGCAATTTCATGAATAGCCGACGAATCTTTTACGATTGTTAAAATTATTTCGGAGTTTGATGCTATCTCTTCTGGAGTTTTTGCTATGATGGCTCCTTGATTTTTTAGATTTAAAGCTTTTGATCTTGTTCTATTATATACGATTAATTTAAATTTATATTTTAACAAACGTGTGCATATGGCATATCCTAACATGCCTGTACCAATGATTCCGACCTTCATCATTATTGATATATCAAATTTGTTATTTTACTGTTTTTCATATTTTTATTGTAATCAATTAATCAAATTCTAGAGCTACACTTAATTAATTAACTAATCAATTAATAACATTGATTGAATCATAGAAATATTCACATAATCTTTATATTATTTATACCAACAATATTGATTTTAATTATTCATCCTGATAGTTTTAATTTAAGTTGGAATCAAGGTCGCGGTGGATTTATTTTTGCTTTGACTTTTGCATTTGTAGAATTAGTTTTTTTATATAATATTAATACAACTCGCTACAAAGTTATTTTATCTATTATTGTATTATTTTCATCGTCGATTTATTTTATTTTAGTGGAGCATGGACTAAGTAAATATTTTGAATATTTGATATCTTTGTATGATGTCAATTTATCATTTTCTTGGTTTATTATGTGGGATTTTATAGTAATGTCTATTTTTGTCATTTGTATTCTTACTATATTCATGGGTATTAAATGGGTGAAATTAGCTCCTGCATCTCCTATATTTTTAATAGGCAACTCAATAATATTATTTTTAGATGCGATGTTTCCATATGATACATTAGGTCCATTACAATATGTTGTACCTTATATGGTAAAAATTGATGCGTTTTTGATTACTGTTACTGGAATAGGTACTTCCATAGCACAAAATAATTTATTATTGCTTTATGGAGATCATGGCCCATTTGCGTTACAAGTATTCTGGCCTTCAGCAGGTGTTCATAGTATTATAATTTACTCACTGGTAATGACTACATTTCTACTTAAAATGAACATTGAAATGAAAAAAAAAATTATTTATTTTATACTTGGTGTTGTAGGTACAATTATTGCAAATATGATACGAATATTTTTTCTATCTATGTTTGCATTAAAAATATCGACTAATCCAATTAAATTTGAAGAATTTCATTCCGTGGCGGGAGAAATTATATTTGTTCCATGGTTAATTATTTTTTTGACGACGGTAACTATGATTGAATATAAACTATCGAAACAACATGAAAACAAACTCAAAAAAAAGAATTAATATTTGATTGATTAATGTTGCAAGATAACTCTGAAATACATACACCTACTCTTCTAATTTTATTTTGATAAAGTATTTTTTCCAATAAAATTTTAGCTGTACTTTCTAATTCTAATTTATTATTCGTGTGTCTTAGTAACATTTTTGAAGCTGTTTTATTTGCTAAATTTGTTTGAACTAATTGTATTGTTACCGTTTTAAACATTTTTTTTTCACTAATAATTATTTCATGTATTTGTTTGCATATTTGTAACAAATTTTGCAAAATGTATTTATAGTCATTTGAATCATTTGATAATGTTATTATTTTGCTAATTTGATTTGCTGGTTCTCTAGTTTTTACTACTTTGTAGCATCTTCCTCTTATTGAATTATATATATATGTACCAAATTTTTTTCCAAATATTTGATTAATTTTAAAAACATCTAATTTTTTTAATTGTTCTATTGTATATAAATTCATTTTGGAGATTTTGTTAATTGTTTGAGATCCAATTCTAGGTATTTTTGAGATTGCCATATTATTTAAAAATTCATTAACATCTTCTGGTTTTACAATTGTTAAACCATTAGGTTTTTTGTAAGCTGATGCAATTTTTGATATTAATTTATTATTTGATATCCCAATTGAACATGTTAATCCAATTTTAGTTAAAATTTCATTCTTCATTTCATTTGCCATTAATTTAGATTTTTCATAATCTGTATTTGTGTTTTCTGATATATCTAAATATGCTTCGTCTTTCCCAATATATTCAAAAATATTAGCATATTTTTTAATGATATGCATTGTGTTTTCAGAAACTTGTGTATAATATTGATAATCTGATTTCATAAATATTGCATCTTTACGCTCTAGAAGTTGTTTTTTTGCTACAGTTATTGGCATTCCTGATTTTATTTGATATTTTCTAGCTATATAGTTTGATGTAGCAACTACTCCGCTATTATTTCCCCTATTCGAAAATACACAAACTATTACAGGGTGTTTTTTAATATTTGGATTGCGTATTTCTTCACATTGTGCAAAAAAATAATCAAAATCTATATGCATTATTATTTTTTGCATTGTTTTAATTAAAATAAAATATATAATAATAAACTTTTATAATCATCATGATGTATCCAATACAAACATTCCAATCTAAAATTAACATACAGACTACTGATATGCTTATAGAAAAATTGTATTATTGTATACATGATGAAAAATTGTTTTTATTTTATAAAGATCAAGATTTATTATTGAACTGCTTTGAAATTAATGAGCCTTCTCTGATAAGTAAAATCAAAAAAATAAAAGATAAAAACTATATAGATGAAATTCTTGAAGAATATATTCGCACAAATTTAAACATTAAATAACTGTTTTTAATAGTTCATTTTAAGAAAATGAATGAATATGATAAAAAACCTACAGATGCAGAAGAAATTTTTTTAGAATTTAAAAAAACTGAAGATCATTTAAAATCACCGCATCTAAAAAACGAACCAGCTTTGAGCAAAGAATCTACCAATGATATTACTCATGTTCGTAATGTTATTTTCATAGGTACCAAACCTATCATGACATATGTAACAGCTACATTAACGCAATTATCAAATCAGCAGACTGTTACTATTAAAGCAAGAGGAAAACGTATAACTCAAGCCGTAGATGTTTCACAAATGATTATTAAACGAATGAATACTGTAGGCTATAAACTTGGTGGTATTAGAATCTCTTCTGATCTACTAACTTCACAAGATGGTAAACAACGAAATGTGTCTGCAATTGAAATCGATATTACAAAATCATGAAATAGAATTCATTTATATTCTATTTAACAAACAGGAGTAAATGAAAGGAAGTATTGTTGTAGCCTCTCCATGAATTGTAGTTTGTTTTGCATGTTGTGAAACTTTACCCCATGATATAGCTTCATCTATTATAGCTCCACTCAAACTTCCATCAAACTCTTCTGCCGTGGTGATATATACTGCATAGTCTAATCCATTCTTATATTGATTCCACCATAATGTGTGATGTTTTGATATACCTCCACCAATCATAAATGCTCCAGATCGTTTTGCTTTAAACACCAAGCTAGAAAGTAAATCTGAATCTGCAGTTACATTTAGCTTAAAATTTGGGTATTTTTGCATAAATAACCAAATCTGTGTGCCTACTGCACCATCCATTATTCCTGGAACTATTACTGGGATCTTATTCTTTTGTGCCCAATATAAAAAAGATTCTTCTCCCATATTTTGGCCTATTATTTTTGTTATATCTGATGTAGAAAATTCAATATTGTCTGTTTTGTTGATATTATTTTCTAAAAAAAACTTCATTTTATTTTCTATTATTTTCCCGTAGTTATCAAATGGTATTAAAACATTTCCTAATCTGTGAATTTTTTTATTAGCTAGCTCTTTATCATCTAATGTAAAATCTCCATTCTTATATGTGGAATAATATCTTGCAATATCATGATCTAAGGCTCCACATGTTGTTATAATCACATCGCACCATTTTTTTTTAATTATGTCTTTGATGATCCCACGAAGACCAGTAGATATGATAGACCCAACAAAAGAAAAAAATTTTAAACATTTTTTATCGTTTATCATAGATACTAAAATTTCTAAACCTTCTGACAAATTTTTTGATTGAAATCCACCAGAGGTAGATAATTTTTGGAATATTTCAGTTATTGTTGTATCTTGATTTATAATCAAATCATTTACGTCATTTAATCTCATTAGATTAAATGAATTATTTTAATCATATAAAATTTTTTAGATAAGAAACTTTTAAACATCTACATGATGAATTTCATGTATTGAAAAATCGTATTCGTGTAGGCGTTGTTGGAATTGGTAATTGTTTTGCAGGTTTGTTACAAGGTATAGAATACTACAAAACAACTCAAAATCATATAACAGGTGTAATACATAACAAAATAAAACAATATACTATTTTTGACATTGATTTTGTATCTGGGTTTGATGTTGGAAAAAACAAAATTGGTAAAAAGCTTAGTGATGCTATGTATCAAAAACCTAATCTTGTTAATTGGATACCTCATAAAAAAATGTCTGAAATAAAACCTATTGTTCAAGAAGCTCCTGTTTTAGACGGTGTGGGAAAATGGGTTCAAAATCAAATTAATCCAATCACAAATAGAAAAACATTAAACACCATCTCTGACGAAATTAAAAATACACTACAAAAAACCAAAACTGAAATTATAGTTTCATATCTACCTGTAGGATCTGATCAGGCTACGCAATTTTGGGCGAATATATGTCTTGACACTAATACTGCGTTTGTGAATTGTATTCCATCATTCATAGCATCAAATAAAAAATGGGCTCATAAATTCATGATAAAAAATATCCCACTAATAGGAGATGATATTAAAGGACAGATTGGAGCTACTATATTACATCGAACTATAGCAAAGCTTTGTAATGATAGAGGTACAGAAATCCAAAATATGTATCAACTTAATGTTGGTGGCAATACTGATTTTTTGAATATGAAAGAACATGAAAGATTAACTAGTAAAAAAATTTCAAAAACTGATAGTGTGCAAAGTCAATTAAATAAGAAATTAGCTCCACAACAAATTCATGTAGGGCCATCAGATTATATATCATTTTTAGAAAATACTAAACTTATGTTTTTACGAATTATTGGAAACCAATGGGCTAATATACCATACACCATAGAAACACAACTTAAAGTTGACGATAAAGCTAACTCTGCTGGGATTGTAGTTGACGCAATACGATTGGCCAAATTGTCATTAGATCGTAAAATTGGAGGTCCAATCATCCCTGCATGTGCTTATTTGATGAAGCATCCTCCAAAACAAATGAATGATAATGAAGCAATGATTTCAGTACAGAATTTCATTAATAATGTAAGATAAGTCTTATTCCATGTATTACAATATAAATAAATCTATTTATTATTTTAATTCATGGTATATATAAGTAAACTTGAAATATCAGGTTTTAAATCATTTGGTTTTAAAAATACAGTTATACATTTTCAACCTGGATTAATTTCAATTTCTGGACCAAATGGTTCTGGCAAAAGCAATATTTTGGATGCAATAATCTTCGCATTAGGAGAAAATAAACCTAAAATGATGCGAGTGGATAAATTACCATCATTAATACATGATATAAATAAAAATAAGCATGGTGCTAGAACTACAAAAGTAAAAGTGCATTTTAATAACTTTGATAAAAAAATACCAATAGAATCAGACACAGTTGTATTGACACGTGAATTAAATATTAATGGAGAAAGTTTGTATTATATTAACCATAAGAAAATCACACGTGGTAAATTTTTAGATGTATTGTACGTTTCTAATATTAGCTTAACTCAACTAAATGCCATACACCATAGAAACACAACTTAAAGTTGACGATAAAGCTAACTCTGCTGGGA
>WTHC01000043.1 GCA_011523285.1 Nitrosopumilaceae archaeon
TGATTAAATAAGCGTCCGTCAAATATAGATACAAAAAAATCTTTGAGATTTTTACGTTCAATTACTGTTTCAGGTTTGACTATATAATCACCTATTTGTAAAGTTTTAATTTCTAAATTTACACCAACAGATCTTAATAAATCAGGAACGCCACTTTTTTTTTCACGTTCGTCAACAACTATTCGCAAGTCATTCAAATTCAAAATCTAATTAACTCTTATTTAGATATGAACAAAAAAATTACGTTTTACCTTTTTATCATTTCGTTTATTTTATCTTCTTGTTCTTTAATATTTTGTTTTATTCTTGTTTCTTGTTTTGCTAAAACAATAGATCTAGTGTTAGATAATTCTTTTTTTTCTTCTAATTCAGCTATTAAATCTTTTTTATTGGATTTGATCAATATAGAGCCTGCAAATTTATAAACTGTTTCTTCATCATTAGTATTTTTTATTTCGTCTAATGCTTTATCAGATTCTATTTGTTCTAATTCCAATTGTTGTTTTTGGTTCATTATAGATTGTAGATTTTGTTGTGACTGTTGTAATTTCATTATTTGTTCTTGCAACCATGGAGGTATTTGTTTACCAGACGACATTGTTTTAATGAAGATTATTTTTCATATATTTTTATCGCTTCTAAAGCGTTAAAGCTAGCTTGTATTAAACGAAGTGTAGAGTTTAGATTTGCTCGTATATGTTGAATGTATGGAGAATTAATATCTATATTCATTATATCATGTACAAGTTTGATTTTGGTTTTAGTGTCATGTTCTGGATAGTACATATTATCTGTGTTAACAGAATTGAAGATGGCTGGGGTTTTATCAAATGCATCATACATTATTTGCACATTAAATTTTAATGTCATAAGCATAGCCAGCAATTTTAAATTTACATTTACTACAGGACCATATTCCTATTGCTTCTCTCTTAAATTTAATGGAATTACACTCAGGACAACGACGTCTTAATTTCAACAGCCTATATGTTTGAGAGTATTGTTTTCTTAGTTTGATTCCATATCTAGAACCCAATCCTTTTAATGATGATGATTTTTTAGCCATGCTTTTCTAACTGTTAATTTTATACTGCATAAGAGTTTTTCTTATTTTTGATCCTACAGATATTGCTATTTGGCTACATTCTTTTAATTGATCGTAAGTAAAGCTTCCAGAATCTCCTTTTTGTAATGCGCATATATCACCGTTAGAATTTGTTATCATTGTTATTCTGGCGTCCATGCATTTCCATTCGTCTGAGTTAGGATCTACTATTATGTAATCGTTTATCAATCCCATAGTTACTGATACAGGTATTGTAGTAATTGGGACGATAGATTGTTCGTCTAGTAAAACTGGTTGGTCATTTTTCAATTCCCATGTTGGCAAATTAGAAGATAATATTGCCGCTGTAGATGCATAAGAACATGCATCAAATAAATTACCATCATGATTAATTATGCTATTATCAACAAATATGCCTATCACAGATTTATTTTTTTCCAATACTAATTTAGACAAATCAATCATGCCAGTTTCCCTTATACCACGATCTACTACTCTAGCTAATTCTATAACATCTTCACCAGGAGGTCCAGGTTCTACATCAGGATGAGCTAATGGAAGTATTTCAGCAGTACAGATAAAAATTCCTCGATCTCCAAGATCTGGGAATGGTTTATCAGGTTGTATTTTCACGCCTGCAATTACAGATGTGCTACCTAAATCAACACGAGCTGACCCATTAGCTTTTTGTATCAAATCTATATCTATTTTAATCGATCTAGGTTCTAGAAATTCTCTTCCGTCTATTCGTTTTTCATTTTTCAATAATCCAAGAATTTTGTTTTTTTTCAAATCATCTATTATGGTCATGCGATATCTCCTTTGAAAAATTTGTCTATAAGTGCTTTTTTTTGTATTTTATATATGATTTTACATCCTTGTATTGCAACGTCTATACACTTTTCGTATTCTGACGGAGTCAAAATTCCATCTAATTGTAGTAATGTGATTTTCTCAAGATTTGGCATATATCCTACCGGCATGTCAGCTTGTCCCGCTTGATCTTCTTCATTATTCACATCTAATACAATATTATCTTCAACTTTACCTACTGCACATGCTGAAACAATATCCTTCATTGGTATTCCAGCATCTGCCAATGCTACAGAAGCTGCGTTTAATGCTGCACATCTAGACCCGCCATCAGCCTGTAAGACTTCTACGAATACATCGACAACAGTTCGAGGGAATTTATTTAATATTACAGATGGTTGCAATGCCTCTTTAATAACTTTAGAAATTTCTATTTCTCTTCTTGATGGAGCTGGGTTTTTCCTTTCGCTTACCGAAAATGGAGACATATGATACCTACATCTCAATATACCAGTATTTGTATCAGCTAGGTGTTTAGGATGAACATCGCGTGGTCCAAAAACTCCTACAAGAATTTTATTATTTCCAAATTCAATATATGCAGAACCATTAGCATTTTTTAATATGCCAACTTGAAGGGAGATTTTACGTAATTCATCTATTTTTCTCCCATCACAACGAATTCCGTCTTTATCTAGTAATGTTATGTTAGTTTTCATATTACCCAATTTATTCACCGCTATCTGTTTCTAATTTAGATTTAACTTTATCAGTTAAATCTGCAACATGAGATTGTATCTCAATCATCTTAATGGCTTCAATAGTCTTGTATAATAATTTTTGATTTTTACAAGAAACAATCAACCAACCATTTTGTCCGATTATTATGGATGCATGTGTAGCAGATTCTATTGTTTGGATCATAGTTCCACGTTTTCCAATAAGGCGTGGAACTTTACTTGGAGATATTTCTACAAGTTCACCAGAATTAATTTTACCGAGATCTCTATCTGCGATTGTGATTAATGGATCACGATTTTTATCAAAGTTAGCTATTTTAGCAAGTACCAAATCACCAATATGTAATCTAGATGATAGTTCATCACTATGTGCTGAAAAATCTCTGCCGAACACATCATGTGCTGGTAGAAATCCAGAATAACAAGAATTTATGTCCAATTCCCATGAAAGGGACGTATGAGATATAACTTTACCTATTATAAGATCATTTACTTTAGGTATGTATATCCCCGCAAGTGGTATTACCTTTACATTATTATCATAAATTTCAGATATTCCTACCACAGTAGATATTATCTTGTTATTTTGACATATCACGTTTTGATCAGCTCTATATGGACCGGTAGTAATTATGTCGCCAGGGGTGACATATACTCTTTTATCATTATCCATCTGCAATTACCTCTACCAATGCATTATTTTTTGTAATAATATTCAATTTATCAATCATTACTGGTTTTAGTGCAGCTTGTATTTCAACTATTGCTTTAAGTGAGCCATCAGTTTGATAATCACATCTAATTAATTTACCCATAGATTTTAATACAGAATAGGATCTAGAGGCATACTGGTTAGAGATTGTGATCAGTAGCTTCATTTTGGACGATGGTTTTAATGGTAGATTTAGACGTATTTTATCAGTTATGTTTTTGATCTGATCTTGTATATTTTTGTATGGATCTATAGATATTTTAGCGTCATTAATGGCTTGTTCTATTCTAAGTGGCGGGTGTGGCAAATTAGATTTTGGATCTATGAATGTTTTAGAAATAAATTCTATAATTTGTTTTTTTCTTTGTTCTTTCATCATATGTCTTTGATCAGTCGTTAAATTTAATTCACCGTTTTCTAAAATGATTTTTTTAATTGTGTCAAGGTTTTTAGTTTTAAAGATAGTTTCTAACTTGCCAATTGGAAATCTAATTCCTTTTTTAGAGTCTGAATAAATGTAGTCGGAAACGAATATGTTAGTACAATCTTTATTTTTTTTATATTTATAGTCAAATGCAGTTTTTGCATTAACCAAAATTTCTAATTTATTGTTTTTATAGACATACCGAATGGTAGATATT
>WTHC01000039.1 GCA_011523285.1 Nitrosopumilaceae archaeon
AGTTAATAACGCAATACCAATTAACACAGATACTAAGATAGATAGAGTTGATGAGTTCAAAAGAATTGAATTTTCTGAGAATATTAGATTTGATATAAATATAACACCTCTAAAAATCGGCGAAAATAAAATTGTAATAACTGTTTCTAGTATTGATAATGGAGACAATTTAGATGATTTAAAAGGTATAAATCTTAGTATTTCAGATTTCAATAAAAATGTAGATAGTATTAATATTCCAATCACAAAGGCAGATGATGATAAAATGGTTTATGAAGGAATTGTATTTTTTGGGTTTTACGATGAATGGAAAATAGACGTAGAAGCTAAAAGAACAAATGAAGTAAATGAGACTATTTCATTTTATGTTATTATAAAACCACACGCCAACGAATTAAAAA
This sequence comes from Nitrosopumilaceae archaeon, assembly GCA_011523285.1. Classification (GTDB taxonomy): domain Archaea; phylum Thermoproteota; class Nitrososphaeria; order Nitrososphaerales; family Nitrosopumilaceae; genus WTHC01. Next base: position 402 of record WTHC01000039.1, read on the forward strand.
TACAAATATCAGAATATGATTTTCCAGATCCAGAATCAAAACCATTACATGTAATATATCATGATGATTCTATATGGATAAGCGATGTTTCACAAGCTCGTTTATGGCAATTTCTAATAGACGAAAAAAAATTTGCGGAATTCAATTTTGATGGAAGATCGACTACATTTCTAACTGTAGATGACGATGGTAAAATATGGTTTATTGATACAATGGATAACAAGATTGGGTATCTAGATACAAATAAGGAAATTCAAACTATAAAATTACCAACTAAATCAATAGCAACATCGATAACAAGTTTCGATAGTAATATTTGGATCTCTATGGCCGATCATAAATTTATATTAAAATATGATCAAATTAGTAAAAAATTTGAAAAATATAAAACACCTTCAGAATCTTCGTCTATAGTCAATGATTCTAATGGCAATATTTGGTTTACAGAACATAATATTGGTAAAATAGGATATGGTGACAAGTTTACTGGATATGTGAAAGAATTTATTCCAACTAAACCATTAAATGAACCTTTTACATTATTCTTCGATTCTGAAGGAAATTTGTGGATATCAGAACACACTGGTCTTGCGATAACCAAATTTGATGTAACGTTAGAAGAATTTACTAAAATCGCATTGCCTAATGCTAATGCATCGCCTACTGGGATTACTGAAGATGCATATGGAAATTTGTGGTTTGCTCAGCATACAGTAGATAATTTAGGAATTTATGATCCTCACAACGACGATCTAATTGAAGTGAGCATACCAACATCTAATTCATTCACTCAATTTCTAACATCCGACTATAAAAATAGAATTTGGTTTGCAGAACAACAATCAAACAAACTTGGAGTTGTAGACATTACAGAAAAGGATAGTAACATAATGAATAATATAGAGAGTATAGATGACAATCAAGGATTGAGACCTACATTATTAGTTTTTCCATCAATTGGGTTAGTAATAATCATCATGGCGTTGTTATTAAGAAAAAATATAGCAAGTAAGAACGTCGCTTCATAATTATGATCTATTTATAATACCTACATACTTCATGCAAATTGTAGCTACGAAGATCAAAATTGAGATTAATACAATAGTACCAGACGAAGTAATATCTAATAAATAAGAAAGCAATATTCCAATAACAACAGAACAAACAGAAATTGTCATGGATAACATAATTGTTTTTTTGAAACTTTTACCATACAATATCGCAGTAATGTTTGGTATGACAAGAAGAGATGATATTAACAATATTCCTACCAATTGAATGGATGTAACTACTGTAATTCCAGCAATTGATATTAATAAATAATTTATTTGTTCAACGCGAACTCCACTTATTTGAGCTTGTTCTTCATTAAATGTAGAATAAAGTATTTGGCGGTATAGAAGTGATATGATGATGAGTATAGATATTGTAAGTGCAATGATAACGATTGTATCTTCAATATTAACAAGTAAAATACTTCCAAACAAGAAGCTAAAAATATCTATTGTAAAACCTCCCGATATACTAATTAAAATGAGTCCTATTGAGATTCCAGAAGATAATAAAATAGCCACTGATGATTCTCCAGATATATCAAATTTCTTTTTAATTTTTGTAATAATAATGGCACTAGATAACGAGATTAGATATGCAGTCCATATGGGATATATTCCTAGTAGAAGTCCCATAGCGATTCCTCCAAATGATGAATGAGCTATAGCATCACCAAATAAGGAATACCTTCTCAAAACAAGAAACATTCCGACAACAGAACATAATAAAGATATAGCTATTCCTGAAATGATGGCCCTTTGTATGAAGCTATAAGCAAGTATTTCAAAGATCATTTTGATGATTTTGTATATGTTCTTGCATGGAAGATTCAGAATATTTTTTTAATAGATTATCGTTGTTGAAAAAATCGTTTGATACACCATGGAAAAATAATGTTCTATTTAAACACGCGACTTTATTTGCTAACATATGCACAGCATTCAAGTCATGTGATGACCATATTATAGTTATTTTGTTTTGATGTAGTTTAGTTAATATATCATAAAATAATTCTGTGCTATGTTTATCTATCCCAGTAACTGGTTCATCTAAAATTAATATTTTTGGGCGTCCGGCCAATGCTTTAGCTATAAATACACGTTGTTGTTGGCCTGCAGATAATTCTCCAATACGTTTGTGTGCTAGTTCATGTATCCAAACTTGTTGTAAAACTTCATTTATTCTATTATCATCATGATTTTTTCTTAATCCCATTTTAATCACTTCGTGAACAGTGATAGGGAAATTTTTATCAAATTGAGGCTTTTGTTGTACATAGCCTATATGTTTTAAATATTCTTGTGATTTTCGTATGTCTTCATTAAAAAATTTTATTGTTCCGCAATATTGATTTATCATTCCCAGCATACATGAAAAAAGCGTGGTTTTACCTGCTCCATTCGGTCCAATTATTCCTAAAAAATCATTTTGTTCAACATCAAAATTAATATTTTCGAGTGTGATTGATTTATTATATTTAACATTTAATTTTTTAATTTCAACTATTTTCAATGTACAAAATCGTCTTAATATTAATAGTATATTATGTTGATCATTTATTTAGACAACGATTAGTGTTCTCATGCAGTTGTAAATTTATTTATGTTCAAATCCATTTTTGGTTAGTATTAAGCCTAGTAGTGCTGCTCTAGTATACTTACCATATTCGGCTTGTTTAAAATATTTAGCATGTTTAGAAGTATCTATATTGTTTGGTATTTCATCAAGCCTCGGTAGCGGGTGTAAAATTATTGAGTTTTTCTTCAATTTTTTGATCACAGAATTATCAATAACATAACTTCCTCTAACCTTGAAATATTCCTCTTTATCTTGAAATCTTTCTTTTTGAATTCTAGTAACATAGATTACATCTAAATCATGAATATAATCATTTAATTCTGTGGATTCTGTTAGTTGTAACTTTTTTTTTATATCATAAATTGAATCTGATCTTATTCTCAATGCTTCGGGTGAGATCAGATATACGGTAACATCATAACTGCTTAAACCGTATAGCAGAGAGTAAACAGTTCGCCCATATTTTAGATCGCCTACTATTGCTATTTTTAAACCATCTATTTTTTTGGTTTCCTTGTTTATTGTGTATAGATCCTGTATAGTTTGTGTAGGATGTTCTTCAGTACCACTGCCAGCATTAATTATTGGTTTTGTTGATATTTCAGAGGCAAATTTGCTTGAACCGTCTAGAGGGTGACGTAAAACTAAGACATCAGAATATAAAGATATTATTTTTATTGTATCTGCAAGGCTTTCGCCTTTTTGTGTAGATGACAAGATATTGGAAGTTGCTAAAGTGTTACCTCCAATATAAGACATAGCAGATTCAAAGCTCAAACGTGTTCTTGTACTTGGTTCAAAAAATATACATCCTAATGTTTTACCACTACAAATATTGTAGTTACTATTATGTTGTATTAATTTGTCTGTAACATCAAAAAGCAATTCAAAATCTTGTCGTGTTAGATCTCTAACAGATGTTAGACTTCGTTGAAAAAATGTATTATAGATCATTTTAATCATATATACTGGTATAGGATATACAAAGTATACTATAATGAAAGAAGCGAATCTTTTGGTACGAAGAATAAAGGATGGTACTGTTATAGATCATATAAATAAAGGAAAAGGACTATATGTTTTAAATGCGTTAGATATAGATGGAAAAGATGGTAATGTAATAACTATCGCGTTAAATGTAAAAAGTAAAAAATTTGATAAAAAAGACATTATAAAAGTAGAAAATAAGTTTTTAAAGGAAGATGATACAAATATGCTTGCAGTAATTGTTCCAGAAGCAACTGTAAACATAATAAAAAATTTTAATCTAGTTGAAAAACGGCATTTGACATTACCCGATCAAATAATTAGAATTTTTGCATGTGGGAACCCAAATTGCATCACAAATAGCAATGAAAATATTGAAACTGTAATGAATGTGATAGACAAAAAAATATTACAATGTAAATATTGTAGAAGAGTACTCGACATCAACAAATTACTATATGCATGATTTCTAAATATAAATTAAAAAATATGATTTTGTTATTATTGTCCAAGTATTATGAACATCATAACTATTCCGTATATTGCAATTGATTCTACCATACCAATGAATATAAATACCTTGGACTGAAGAGCTGGATTTTCACTAATCACAGCTAGGCCAGCAGATCCAACATATCCTAAACCAATACCTGCACCACCAGCTGCTAGACCGAAGGCCAAACCTGCACCAAGTAATTTTGCGCCAGCATCGTCGTTAGTATCTTTGGTAGATTCTTCACCATATACAGTAGTGATACCTGTTACGGAAATCGCGAATATCATAAAAATCAGAAGCGTCAAATATTTCATTATTGTATTGTTAACTTACTATTCCATATTTAAATCATAAGGCGATTTAATAATTTAAATCTGGCTTGATGTCTTTTTCTTAAATTCTTCTAACGTTTTCTTAATTTTAGTAGTTGAATTGTTATGATATTTTTCTAATACAGCGATTGATTTTTGCAATATATTTTGGATTTCTTCTTTTGTCATTTTCTCTTTTCAATAGCAGCTTTCACTTTTTTTAATCTTGCGAATTCTTCACGTTCTCGTTCTTCCAATGTTGCTAAAATAAATCGTATCTTATGATTATATTGAGGAATGATTATATTTTCTAATGCGTTTAATAATTTCTGTGTTTTTTCAAGAGCTTTAGCTAGACTCAATATAGAGTTTTCATATTCTGCAGCTTTACATATGCTTGGTAAAATATTTTTAATTTGTTTAGTTGCCCTATCAATGGATGTATTTGTATCAATAAATCCATATGGGGTAGATTTAGAATCATTTTTCATAACTTGAAGAGTTGGAGTTGTTACATCTACTATTCTTTTAACATCAACATCTACTTCCACTGCGGCAGGAGTAGATTTTGCTATTGAATCAATAGTGCGAGTACCTAACGATAAATATGCATCATTTACAGATTTGTATATATCCTGTAATGGATTCCATATATCACTTCGTGCTTGTGTAGCCTCTGCGATCATTTCTTCTATATTTTTGAGAAGAACTTTACGTTTATCATCAAGAATTTTTTGCACCATGACAGCAACTTGACTAGATCTCTTGTACTTGAGAAGTTCAATTTTTGTTGCAGAAACACTTTGAGCAAACGACATTTTATTTTGTTGATTTATAATACATAGAAATAAACTTATCCTTAACTTTAGTTAATTCATTTTTTGGTAGTAATGAAGCCGCTTTCCATTGTAATAGAAGTGTTTCATCAATAGATCTGTTTTCATCTACATCTTGAGTTAAAAATTCTTTTTCGAGTGTGTCTCCAAAGTCTAGATATTTTAGATCAATATTTGTAAGTCCAGCTTTACCAACTATCCCGACAAGAGCACGTACTTCTTGAGCTCTTGAATACGCATCATAATTTTGATTTGATATTTCCTGATGATCTGCTCGTGTTCGCCCTTCGCCAATACCATCTTTCATTATTCTACTCAGACTCATCAAAATGTTTACTGGAGGGTAGACACCTTGTCTAAACAAATCACGCCCCAAAACAATTTGACCTTCTGTTATGTATCCAGTTAGATCTGGTATTGGGTGAGTTATATCGTCAGAAGGCATAGATAAAATTGGCATTTGTGTCACACTACCATTTTTACCTCTTAATCTACCAGCTCTTTCATATATTGTAGAAAGATCAGTATATAGATATCCAGGATATCCTTTTCTGCCAGGAACTTCTTCACGAGCTGCGCTGATTTCTCTCAATGCTTCAGCATAATTTGTCATGTCTGTAAGTATTACTAATACATGCATACCTACTTCATATGCTAAATATTCAGCAACAGTCAGAGCTACACGAGGTGTAATAATTCTCTCTATAGCAGGATCATCTGCAAGGTTAAGAAATAATACGCTTCTTTTTAGAGCTCCAGATTCTTCCAAACTACGCCTAAAATATTCTGATTCACTATATTGAACTCCGATTGCCGCAAAAACAACAGCAAATTCATCATTAGTACCTACTACAGAAGCTTGTCTAGCAATTTGCGCAGCAAGCACATTATGAGACATTCCAGAACCTGAAAATATAGGAAGTTTTTGTCCACGTACTAATGTAAGCATACCGTCTATAACTGACACTCCAGTTTGTATGAAATCTCTTGGATATTCACGTTGTTCTGGATTCATGGGAGAACCATTTATATCTAAGAACTTGTCTGCAATTGGATCCGGTAATCCGTCCTTTGGTCGTCCAAGACCATCAAATATTCTTCCTAGAACTTGTTCAGAAACAGGCATTTCCATAACTTTTCCAACGAATTTAGCATTAGTTTGAGATATAGATAATCCAGTAGTACCTTCAAAAACTTGTACAACTGCTTTACCATTTCCAACTTCAAGTACTTTACCTAACCTTTTTTCACCAGATGTTGTTTGTATTTCAACCAATTCATCAAAAGCAGCGTTTTCTACATCATCCACTACTACTAAAGGGCCTTTAATTTCGGCTATTTTACTATATTGAATTCCACTTTTTGCCATTTTATTATTTCACACTCTTAATGTTTTTAAATTGTTCATTAATTTCAGTGTTTAATTGTTCTAGTTTTTCGATTTGATCATCATGTACTTCCATTCGTGCTTTTAGCAAGGTGCCTATTACTGGCATAGATCTTATATCATTAATTGATACTCCATTTTTAATAGCTTGTATTCCAGAATGATAAAACATCATTAATAATTCTAATAATTTGAATTGTTTAGTAGGACTACAATAAGTATCAACGTTGTCAAAAGAATTTTGTTGCAAAATACCAATTTTGATCATTCGTGCAACTTCCAAAATTAGTTTTTCTTCATCTGGTAATGCTTCTGGCCCCAATAATCTAACAATTTCTTTTAATGTGTCTTCACGTTGCAATATTCCATATATTTCACCACGTATTTTGAACCAATCATTACTAACATTTTTGCTCCACCATTTTGCAACATCATTTAGATATCCAGAATAACTACTCATCCAATTTATAGATGGATAATGTCTTGAATAAGCTAATTTTGCATCTAAAGCCCAAAATGTTTTGATGAATCTCATAGTATGCGTAGTAACGGGTTCTGTGAAATCCCCTCCCGATGGAGATACTGCTCCAACCAAGCTTACGGATCCATCTCTATCTGGAGAACCATTTGCTTGCACTCTACCAGCTCTTTCATAAAATTCAGCTAGTCTGGAAGCTAAATATGACGGATAGCCTTCTTCTGCGGGCATTTCTTCTAATCTTCCACTCATTTCTCTAAGAGCTTCTGCCCATCTACTTGTAGAATCAGCTACAAGTACTACATCTTTACCCATGTCCCTATAGTATTCTGCTATAGTGACTCCAGTATAGATGCTGGCTTCTCGTGCTGCTACAGGCATATTACTTGTGTTAGCAACAAGTACTGTTCTATCCATTAATGGTTTTCCACTTCTTGGATCTTTGAGTTTTGGAAATTCTACAAGTACTTCAGTCATTTCATTCCCACGTTCTCCACAGCCTATGTATACTACAACTTGAGAATCAGCCCATTTAGCTATTTGGTGTAAAGTGACTGTTTTTCCAGTACCAAAAGCACCAGGAATAGATCCAGTACCGCCTTTAGCCAGAGGAAAAAATGTATCAATCACTCTTTGACCTGTCAATAATGGCACAGTAGGATCGTATCGTTTTTTATATGGACGTGGTTGTCTAACTGGCCATTTATGATACATCTTAATGTTGTCTGATTGACCATTTTTATCAACAGATGCTATTTCTGTTTCTATATCATATTTTCCTTCTTTAACAACATTAGTAACTTTACCGCCAGGATGAGTTGGTGCTAACATAATACTATGTTCTATTAATTCTGTTTCATGTACAGTCCCTAAAATAGATCCGTGAGAAATTTCATCTCCAACATTAACGTTAGGAACAAATGTGTATTTCTTACTCATATCTACGGGCGAGGTCACAATACCACGTCCAATAAATGAGCCTGATTTTTTAGATAATTCTTTTAATGGTCGTTGTATACCATCATATATTTGTCCTATTATTCCAGGGCCTAGGAATACACTGAGAGGGTTACCAGTGCCTATAACAGGTTCTCCAGGTTTGAGACCACTAGTAGATTCATAAACTTGAATAAAAGCTACATCACCAGTTAATCTGATGACTTCTCCAATTAGTTTAGATTCTCCTACAGAAACAGTTTCATACATTTTTGCATCCGACATCCCATCAGCTTTGACTGCAGGTCCACTAACCCAAATTATTCTACCTTTAGCAACCATTTAATTATTCACACCAAATTTTGTTGCAATTTCTTTCCTTATTAAAGGCTTCATGTTTGCAAGTCTAGCATCTATTGTGTTATCTAATATCATTGCACCATTTTTAGATTTTGCTTTAATTCCTCCTAAACATGCTATTCTTTTTGATGCCAATTTCACTGTGGTGAATTTAGTTAAAACAGATTTAATAATTGTCTCGTCTTTATCATTTATTGAAACTTCGATATCAGAAGTTCCAAGTGTTTTTATGGATTCGTCTATTAAAGATGACAGAAATTTAGAATATTCATTCTCGCGGGCCATATTTTCAAGTTTAGATGTAACTGTAGAAAAAACTTTTTCTATGTATTCTTCCAGTATTGCAAGTTGTTTATTTCGAGATTCTAATTCAGCGCTTCCAATTATTTGTTTAGTTAATTTATCTGATTCTTTTTTGCCATTATTGATTATTTTATCATATTCATTGGCAAGAGAATCATAAGATTTCAACAGTACTTCTTTGGATTCATTTAAAGTATCTATCAAATTAGATGTCAACTCAGATTCAGACTGTGTTATGATTGTATTTAATAGATTTTCTAATTTATTAAGTTCCATTTAAGCCGTTTTGTTTTGATTTATAACTGATTTTAATGTTTTGAATGGCGTATAGAATTAATTTAGAAAGACTTATTTTTTGATGCACATAGGTATAATGTGGTAGTTTCTGATCTTAAGATTGGTACTGTAATTTTACCTAGGATGGAGTCACCAAGTGCAATTTCACGCATTTCCGAATTTGAATGGTTTCATAAGATCAATACCAATAATGAGGTACAAACTAAAGAAATAGACGATCTTCTATTACGAGCACAGAAAATTTATCAGTCGATTGAAGAAGTCATGAAAGGGCTTAAAATACCATATAATATAGGAATTTTAGAAATTCTTTTTAAAGGTACTTCTATTCCCAAAAAAAAATATAGGATTTCTGAAATTCAAGTAATGATTAATAATTTAGAAGACAAAACAAATAGTATTATAATTAACATATTACAAACAATTCAGGAAATAGATCAACTAAAAAAATCAATAGCAGAATATAATAATCTAAAAGGCAGTTTAAATACAATAAAGAAACTTGATGTAGATATAAGTAGTTTCAAAATAACTCATAATTTTTATTTTGAGCTTTTTATTGCAGATGGTGCAGATTATGAGGAAATTAACAAATTGTTACCAAAAACATTGATATATAAATATGAGCTAGATGGCAACAAAAAAATTGCATTAATCGTAATTTCACAAAATACAGAACGTGATAAAATACTAAAAATTATGCGTAATTTTAATACCAATGTATTTTCTATTCCCAAAAAATTACCGCAAGTACCAAGTGATGCTTATATCTTTGTTGAATCTAAAATTAAAGAATTTAATCAAAAACAACAATTGTTACAAAAGAAGATAGAAAATATTATCAAAAAACAAAGATATGAAATTGTAAGATTATATGAAACTTCAATGACTTCAAAGACCATTCTTGAAACTGTACGTAAACCAGGCGGAACTAAATTATTTGCAGCGATACAGGGATACATACCAAAATCAATGACGAATAAATTCATGTCTCTTACAAAACAATGGGTAACTATAATAGAAGATGTAGATCCTAATGATAAAAACATTCCAACGTTGTTCAATAATCCTAAGTTTGTTAAAACATTTGAAGTGATAACAGAAAGTCAAGGAATTCCTGGAAAAGGAGAACCAGATCCAACTCCTATGATTGCTATAATGTGGCCCATATTTTATGGTATAATGTTTGCAGATTTAGGGCATGGATTGCTGTTAATGTCATTAGGATTGTTGTTTAAAGTAAAAGGACAAGGAAATTTATCTAAATGGGGGATGTTAATAGCTATTTCTGGTGCGTCTGCATCTATTGCTGGAGTAGGCGCCGGAGAAGCTTTTGGTTTTCATATAGATCATTTAGAGCCTTTTGGTTCCATATTTCATGAAGGGGGGATATTACACTCAATATCATGGTTAGTTGGAATCATAAGTGTAGCTGAATTAAATTTTGATCAGGTAATAACAATACTCAAAGTATCTATATTTTTGGGAATAGTGCATTTAGTATGGGCGTTCGTATTACGCATAATTATGTTGAAGAAAGAAAACAAAAAATCAATAATAATAACAGAAGCTATACCAAACCTATCATTATATTTTGGCATAGTTGTTATAATGATGTGTGCTATTGGTTCTGGATACGATGTAATGAATATGTACTCAAAGATACACACAGAACCAGTGCCATGGGTAACAGTATTTTTAGGCGAATGGGCACAAGTGTGGATAATTACTAGAATTGCAATTGCAATAATAATAACATCTGTTATAATAATGATAGTTGGAGGTATACAACGCGCCAAAAAGCATCCAGAGGAAGGAAGTGACCCAGCTAGTGTTTTAATGGAAGTGTTACTTGGAAAGACAATAGAATGCTTGGCCCACACTATCAGCTATGCTAGAATTGGCATAATGCTATTAGTACATGCAGCATTATTATTAACAGTCAACAATGCTTATAAATCTCTAGGCGGAATGGACTCGATAGGAGCTATAGCTCTTATAGTGGGAGGAAATTTAGGGATCATGATGATAGAGGGATTAATTGTATATATTCAATCATTAAGATTACACCTGTATGAATTTTTTACAAAATGGTATGCTGGAGGATCTCAGCAATTCAGTAAGATTGTACCAGAGATGATATATAACAAATTATCTTGGGAAAGATCAAACGACTTAAAACAAAATTAAATGTAATAAATAATAATAAACATATAATCTTTTTAAATTAAACAATAAGTCAAATTTCATAGTACACCATGAATTCAATATATACTCGTTGTAAATTAGCTTTTAATAATATTAATCACATATTCTGAATATTACAGATCATGTTATATGAATTTGTTATATTACATTAAAATACAATAATCATAATGATGTTTTTAATAACATAAAAAGTAGAGGAGGTGTATATGGATTTTATTCGTTTATGTATGCCCGTTCTCCGTGTTGAGCTATATCCAACCCAATTTCTTCTTCTTTTGGAGTTACACGTATTCCACCTGGCCATACTGCGTCCATTATTTTAAGTATGATCATGGTGAGACCGAATGTATATCCGATAGAAATTGCAGCTGCAATAATACTGATGCCTTGTTGTTCTAGTCCTTCAGGTGTACCAGTCCAAGCACCTATACCATCACCAGTATTCCATATGTGAGGACTAGCTAAAGTTCCTGCAAGAATTGTTCCTGTGACACCACCCATTCCGTGTACGCCCCATACATCTAGTGCATCATCCCATTTACGTGCGTTTTTGAATGCAACACAACCATAACAAATAGCAGCTGCTGCAATTCCTATAATTATTGCGGCCATTGGTCCAATAAATCCAGACGCAGGTGTCACTGCACCTAAACCAGCTATCGTACCTGTAGTTGCTCCGATTATGCTAGGTTTGCCAGTATGAGCCCAACTCATCAACATCCAAGTTACTGTTCCCATCGCTGCTGCAGTATTAGTAACTATCCATGTACTTACTGTCACTCCGTCCACCATGACTTCACTGCCTGGATTAAATCCAAACCAGCCAAACCACAGTATACATGTGCCTAGCACTACCATTGGGAGGTTATGTGGCTCCATAGGAGTTTTACCAAATCCCAACCTGCGTCCTAAAACTAGTGCTGCTGCCAACGCAGCAAATCCTGCTGAGATGTGTACTACAATACCACCAGCAAAATCTAGAGCATAGCTTGGAGATAAATCTGGATCTAGATCAAGTGTACCTCCACCAAAATATCCTCCGCCCCACACCCAGTGTGCTAATGGATCATAAACAAATGTAGCCCAAATAAGAACAAATATCACCAACGCACTAAATTTCATACGATCTACTAATCCACCAATGATCAACGCAGGTGTTATTATTGCGAATGTACCTTGAAATGCTGCAAATAAAGCGTGTGGAATTGTTCCTGGCCAATCTTGGCTACATATTTCATCTTCATGGAATACTTGCATTTGATATGCCGCGGACCATGTTTCTGTGCAAGGTCCTGGACTTCCAAGAGGCGCATAGTGAGATACTTCATTAAATCCTACATATCTTAATGAGCCCATGAACATGTTTATGTCATTTTCAATAGGTCCAAACGCTAATGAGTAACCCCATAGTATCCATTGTATTGTCATAATGCCCATAACTACAAATGTCATGCCGATCACATTTACTACATTTTTGGATCTAGCTAATCCCCCATAGAAAAAAGCTACGCCCGGAGTCATTAAAAGTACAAATGATGATGCAGTCAATATCCATGCAGTGTCGCCTGTATCGATTCTACATGGCATCATGTTACCTTCACCGTCTTCAAACCAACATTCGTTTGGATTTCCAGTGTATATACCGCTTATTCCTAATACATATCCATCCATACCGTCAGTAATTTGTTGTGCATATGCTTCTGATAATGCGCTTATTGCTATTATTGCTACTGCTGTTACAAGTATTAACGCATACTTGTTTTTAGAATTCATTGATGTGGGAAAAAAATCTTGAATATATAAGTATTGAGTTATTCTAGAAACATAATTATTTTAGATAGTAATTTAAGCATAAACTGGATCTACGCTCAAATATGAAACATTAAAATCAGAAATAAATTTAAATGTGGTAATGGGAAACCCGACTAAGAAAATATATGCGTCTGTAAAAGCATTCAGTCAACGTGGTAAATTATTATCCAAAGACGATTTTCAAACATTATCAGAATCTAGAGATATGGATGAATTAATAACTAGAATGAAAAATACTAAATACTCGGACATAATCTCATACATACCAAAACCATACAATATTACAAACATAGAACGTGCATTAAAAAATCATCTGATTGAAATGCATTTTTCTATTGCTAAAACATCTGGGGAAAAGGTCTTAAGTGAATATTATTTAAGATACGTTTTGTGGAATTTAAAACTAATTATCAAAGGTAAAATTCTAGGAAAAAGCTATGAAGATATAGAATCTCAAATAAATTTACGTGCAGAAGAGTTAATCAAACAAAGGGATACGATAGTAAAGACAATGACATCATCAGATCTAGAAGAAGCTGTTACAAGTCTACGCAATACAGTTTTTGGCGAAGGTGTATCAAAAGCGGTGAATGTGTATAACGACACAAAAAATATTCAGGTTTTCGATATTTATTTTGATAAAATTTTAACGAAGCAAATTAAAAGCGCATTACAATTTTCTAGTGACAGGGATATTGTACGTCTAACGTGGATGAACATAGATTTTTATAATTTAGTAAGCATATTGAGAGGTAAATTTTGGGATTTAACAGAAGAACAAATTAATGACTTGATAGTAACATCTACACCTAGTGCGTCAAAAGGATTGTTATCTAAGATGGCGTCTGCATCATCAATTAAAGATGCATGTAACGAAATATCAAATACACGTTATAAAAATTTAATATCAACATTTGAAAATGATATTGATTTGATTTCTGATTTTGAACATGCATTTGAAATTGCTATGTATAAAGCATCGAAAAGCAGTTTCACTACAATGTTTAGCCCAAGTAATAGTATGGGCATTATAAACTTATTAAATTATGAAGTAAGAAATATATCGTCAATAATATTCGCAATAGAGCAAAAAATACCTTCCAAAACAACTATGTCTAAATTAATAATATAAATTAGATGTTTTGTAGTTATGAAAAATTTTGACAAGGAACACAAGGTAGATAATAAAGCATTAAACAGAATTATTTTATTAAGTGGAATAATTGCAATAATACTGTCAGTACCAGCAGTTTCTATATTTATAGTAGTTTATAATATAAGTGATAATGTATGGTTATCTGTAATATCGGGGTTTATTATTCATTTTATATTATTATCTAAATCCGAGAAAATATCAAAACTATTAATTAAAATATATTAGCATGAAGATTACAAAGGTTAATCTAATTGTTCTGGGTGTCCTTTTCCTCGTAATGCAAAAATAATTACAGACAATACAATACCCATGCCAATAACAGTGCCATATGCAGCCATTCCAGCTTCAGCCATGGTTATGTTAAGCGATGTTTCCTTTATATAATTTTGCAATTTTCAACTACTTATAAAGTTCAAAATCAATTTCGTTTTCAGCTCCACTAGTCATAGAACTTAAATTAAAAAATAATTTGCCTTTAACATGCCATGTTATATCCGAATCTATTACATAGTCCCAAACATCTTCTATTTGAGAATTATTATGTAATTTTATTTTGTCTTTTAGCACAAGATCATTATTATTAAGTATCGTAAAATAGTTAGAAGCAGATAACATTCCAATCATTCTCTCACCAATTTGTCCAGCGTGTATTAAAATGTCATTACCATATAATTCATATTTCAATATTTGTAATATAATAGAACGTGTATTTGGATTATGTATTTTAAATTTAATTTCAAGTACAGACGTATTATTAGAAACTGACAAAACATTCACTTCTTCTAAATTTATGTCCAGCGGTAAAATAACATCATTACGATCAGCAACATCATTTTGTTGTTCAATGTAATGAAATAATGAATCTGAAAATGTGAAAATTAATGCTATAACAGCTAAGACAATAATAGACAGCCAGAGCCATAGTTTGTTATTCAATAATGATTTTATGTTGTAATATATCTTAAATGTTGATAAAATTATTATTATCCTGATTATTTCATCTACATATTGCATTATTTTCAAGCTGTTACTGTAGGTAAAAAAAGAGCCACAAAATCACAATTGATTTTATTCAAAGCTTCAGGTTTTGCTTCAATTGTATTAACTACTAAAAAAATAAATGGTGAGTTTGTGCCGGTAGGCGAAGAAGAGCTTGCTACAGTAATTAATATAGAAAACGGATATACTGCAATTATAGTAGACAAAGATGGATACACAAAGGCACAATCAAAAATTTTAGAAAAACAAGATGCAATTAATGTATTCAACAAATTAATTAACAATGGATCTACAAAATACAATGGTAAATATGTGAATATATGGACCAACAGATATCCTACAATTTTACATTAGAATGTTATTTCAGTTCCAATTTTTACTCCATCAATAGCTTTTGTAAGATCTTCTATCTTAGAATTCAAAACAATTGTTTTAATTTTAGATCTTTCGATTATTTTTAACGATACAATATCAAGTAGATCATATCCACCAGCTATTGAATCTTGCTTCATTATAATACGCTTTAATTTATTAATGTTAATTCGGTTAAATTTTTTAGCTTTTTTATTTTTATTTGGATCTCGATCATAAATTCCATCAACGTCTGTAGCATTAAGAAATTTAGACGCATTTATTTTTTCAGCGATCAAAGCTGCTGTGCCATTAGTACTTTGGCCAGGATATAACCCACCAGAAATTACAATCAAATTAGTGTTTGCTGCATTTGTAACCTCACGTAAATTTTTTGGCGTATATGGATAAACGTTATTTGTGGCACATATTAACAATTTAGCGTTCAACCTAGATATTTTTATTCCGAATTCATCTAATGTAGATTCATCTGCGCATAAAGATCTCGCATTAGATATATAATGACGTGCCACTTTGCCTCCACCTGTTATTATTATTGGTTGATAAGAATCCTTCAGGCTTGAAATGAAATTACCATATTTACTTATATCATTATTTTCAAGATCAAAAATTCTACCAGATAATTTAATTACTATTTTTGGTTTCATTAGTATTGAAGATTGAACGTGCTGCAATTTCAACTTTTTTTTTATATTCTCTAAATGTGTATATTCGTAAAATATTCATGGAGCCTGTCAAAGTAGAAATCAACGGTATTTTAGATACTGGAGTTTTTTGAATTTCTAAATTATTGTTCGATGTTAATGTAATGGAATCGTATTCATGTTTTGATGGTGTGAGTGGCATGGATGATGTTGTTGATCTATCAATGAAAATTTTACTCGGATCTACTTTAGATGTATCAGATATACTTTTTACTAATTCGTATGATGTAATGTTAGTATCGTTATCGTGTAAATATTTTTCAAATACACATTTTAATAATATTCTATCAACATAGTTTTTAGCCAATTTCTTTGCATATTTTGTTGTTTTGGAAGGTATTAGATTCAATATTTTTAATAGCATAGAATAATCATCAAGTTTCAGATAATTATCAATGTTTAATTCAGCTAAACCTAATTCATCAAATGATGATTTGATTGAATTTAATAACATAACTTCGGCAGATCTAACCGTCTTATGGAAATATACAGTTCTAAACATTTGATATCTAGAATGCATCATTGACTCAAATGAATAGATTGCAGATTTTTCTAATGATAATCTGTCATTGTGTATTCCAAGAGATTGTACTATTCGCTTATGATCTATTTTAGCATGCTCAGCTCCAGTGAAATATCCGTCTCTCAATAGATAATCCATTATATCAGCACTAAGAGCTCCAGATATTATTTCGTTGATAAATTGAGTTTTGGAATTTCCAAATGCAATGTCTGATATTTGTCTTTTATCAAATCCATGTTTAGATAGAATATCTCCGATTTCAGTATATTGTATAACTTCGTTTCCTATTTTTTCATGAGACATACACCGTTTTTCTATTAATATTTCTTCAAAAAGATGAGAAAAAGGACCGTGTCCAATATCATGCAATAATGCAGCTAATCTAATTTTTTTAATATCATCATTATTTAGAATTCCTTTTTCATACAAAGTAATCGAAATGAAATTTGCAACATGTAAAACACCTAATGAATGTTCAAACCTACTATGCATAGCACTAGGATATACTAAATGCGCTCCCGAAAGCTGTTTAATTTTTCTTAGTCTTTGGAATATAGGATTGTCAATAATTTCAATTTCATGTAGATTGAGTTTAATGAAATCATGTATGGGATCTATTATATTTATAAATTTCATAAAATACCACGTGATTTAATTGTCTCAATAATTGAATTATGGATATTAGCTCTTGTGTCAGATGCATTGATTATTGTCCATTTATTTTGAATTGCTAATTTTTCATATATTTCTGAAACTCTGATCAGAAATTTTATGTTTGTTTCAAATCTATCTTTGTTAGTAACGTTTTTGCGTCTAAATAACTTCACAGGATCAACTGCATGCAGTAATATTACAAGTTTTGGTTCTGGGAGTCCAGTATCTAAATTTTGTAACCAAGTTGGATCTAAATTATGAGCGAGGCCGTAAGCTAAATTTGATTGGTAATATCTATTTAATATTAAGAAAGTATTATCAGTATTGTATTTAATTAATTGTGATAGTTTTTCCCATCTATTAGCTGATAACAAACAATGAATCACTTTAGGGTGAAGTTTTCGTCGCCCATATAGATAATGTCGTATTTCTTTACCAATAGATGTAGAATAATCTGGAAAACTCATAATTTTAGCTTGTTTATTTTGTTTTCTTAATACTTGGTACAACAACTTACATTGTGTTAGCTTACCAGCCTGATCGCATCCTTCAATTACTATTATCATTAATTAGTAATAACACAAATTCAATTAAAAATTTACCAAAATATATAAAATATACATGTTAATGGATTAACAATGATGAATATGACCAAAAAATTGATTGATGAAATAGGCAATAAATCGCGTGAATTTTATGAATTTGTTTTACCTCCAATTGACATGTACATAAATAATAATGATGATTTAATAATTGAAATTGATATACCTGGTTTCAATAAAAAAGATATCAAGTTATCCATACATAAAAATATTTTGTCTATAGAAGCCAAAAAACAATTTAAAGATGAACGTTCAAATAATATCATCTGGAAACAAAAACCAAATATAATTGATAAAAAAATTTTGTTACCTGAGATTATTAAAGAAGGGATTATTGCGTCTGCAAAATATTTAGATGGGGTATTAACGGTATCCATACCTAAAATAGACCAAGGTAAAAATATTACAATCGAATAACTACTTTTTTAAAAAAATAATCCCAGCAATTAAAGAAACAACGAATCCGATAGTTCCGAATATTTCATTCATAGAATACATAAAAACAGAACCAATGAGTATTGAAGATGCGAATACACTAATTGCCATAGATTTGTTTTTTTTATCTGATGAGTTATTCACGTTTTGTTTACTTAAAAATTTGTGTAATTCTGAGATTATTGAAATTATTGAATCAGAGGATTTTGATATATTTGAAATTGTATTATGTAGCTCACTTAGATATGCTTTTGTGTTTATATGATCTTGGGTTAATATTTTTTGTAAAATTTTAATAAGTTTAAACTCAACGTTATGAGTTTTATATATTCCTTCTATAATAGATGTCATTCTAATGTACAAAGATAAATTTTTTGGTAAAATAAATGGGAATTTACCCATGGATTTGTTAACTATGGATGTAAGAGATTGAATTTCATGTTCTGTTGGTTTTTTACCATGTAATGAATTTATTGACATGTCTATACTTTTTTCTATTATTGTTTTATCAAAATCAGGTATTAACATACCAAGTTTATACATGGCATTAATAGTTCTAGATGTATCTTTATCAATCAATGCAAGGTATAATCTTATTAATAGCATACGTGTCTCATTGTCTAATTTACCAACCATTCCATGATCATAAATTATTATAGATCCATCTTGCCCCACTGAAATATTTCCTGGATGCGGATCTGCATGAAAAACTGCATGACATAACAACATGGTAAAAAATATTTCGTGCACATCACGTACTAATTTTACTCTATCAATACCGTGTTTATCTAATTTTTCTATATCTGTAATTTTGATTCCTGGTATGTATTCCATAGTTAAAATATTTTTTGTAGAATAATCATCATATATATCTGGAACAACAACATTATTGAAAATAGATAAATTTTTTTTAATTAAATGTAAATTTTGTGCTTCGAGATCATAATTCATTTCTTCATATATTGTTTCTATAAACTGCGATAACATGGCACGTATTGATGTTTTTATACTAGAATCTATAAACCTGGTTATAAATGGAAGTACTTTTTGTAGTATTTGAATATCTAATTCAATAATCTTGTCAATTTCAGGTCTTTTGACTTTAATGATTACTGTTTTCCCATGTAATTTTGCAAGATGTGCCTGCGCCAACGAAGCTCCAGATATCGCGTTAGGGGAAATATAATCAAATGCTGTTTGGCCTAATTCTGAGTCAATTACAGTTTTTATTTTAGAGAATGGATCTTGAGGTACTTTGTCTTGTAAGTTAGATAACTCAGAAAGGTATGGCTGAGGTAATATGTCAGCACGTGAAGATAACCATTGACCAAATTTTATATAAACAGGGCCTAACGACATAAAAGTGTTCAGGATTCTATGAGCATGCTTTT
Source organism: Nitrosopumilaceae archaeon (assembly GCA_011523285.1). Classification (GTDB taxonomy): domain Archaea; phylum Thermoproteota; class Nitrososphaeria; order Nitrososphaerales; family Nitrosopumilaceae; genus WTHC01. The sequence goes on from WTHC01000039.1 coordinate 20,280, forward strand.
TATATTTTTTAATATTAACATTTTTGCCCTTTTTTTTGATCCAATCACGCCGATCATATTTTATTGAAATTATAATTGGGATAATTTTAATAATTACTTTAATAATTCGAAATATTTTGAATTCCACTTTATTTTAACTTTTTTACTAGATCATAACCTACATATCCTAATACTACCGCAGAGATAAGCCAGATCAAATTTTTGGAATTTTTGCTGCCGTTTTTGAGTATGCACGAAGAGAATTTGCCTCCAAAAAAAGATAATAATAATCCTGTTAATATTTCAGGCGCATCACAAAGTAAATGTCCTATGGGGTCTTTACGTGGATCCTTTTTATCCATATGTACTAAAAAAGTATTCTCGTATTCACGTATATGTAGATTTCTGTATCTGTATTGTTTAATTGCGTTTTTTTTTAATCCGAGAAATGTTTCTTGTGCACCATCTAACATAAATTGTCGTATTTCTTTTGGCACAGAGATTTCATTATTTGTCATAAAAAAATATTTGGGAGTATTTTATATATTTCTAATTGTTGAAAATCAATACTGCCTTACTAAGTTATAAAATATTTGATAATACCTATAATATATGGTTACGAATGTAAAAATAATCTCAAAAAATAAAATTTATTCAAATAATATTTTTGAGATACAAAAAAATGAGTTGATGTGGGACCAACAAATAAGAAAATTTGATATAATAAAACACAATGGTGCTGTTTCTATATTAGCATTAGAAAACAAAGATGTAGTTATGATAGAACAATACCGTCCTTCAATAGAAGATTACATTATGGAGATACCTGCTGGAACCATAGAAAAAAACGAGAAAATAAAAGAATGTGCAATAAGGGAACTGGAAGAAGAAACTGGTTATAAAGCTAAAAACATCTTTCATATGATATCATATTACTCATCAATAGGATACAGTACAGAATTGATTCACTGTTATGTTGCAACTGGCATATACAAAAACAGTAATAGGTTATTTACTAGTGACGAAATTATAAATATAAAAAAAATTAGATTCAAAACATTACTTGAAATGATCCAAACAAATAGAATAAAAGATTCTAAGACAATATGCGCAATATTGTTTTATAATCAACTCAACAATCAAGTATTGTAGTTAGGTTTTACAAGATCTGCTAGATCAATCCATGAATGTATTATTTTCTCCAACATGTGAATTATATCTAGATAATCTAATGGTATTTGTTTCGTGTTTTCTAACAAATATCTAACATCATATATTTTTTTTTGGTATTTATTATATAATTTGATAGCTTCTATTGCCAAGCATCTATTATTTAATATGAATGCATCTATTGATTTTTGTTCTATCAAACCAAAAGATCTTGTCAAGTCATAAACTTTTTGAAGTTCTTGTTTTGATAGCGTAGTATTTATTAATAGATTTGCTAGATCGACAATAACATCACCGGTTGTTTCTAATATGTGAGCCGCAATTCTATAATCTAGAATATCAATATTTTCTAGATTAAATTTATTAGCTAATTTTCTATCTACTATAATTGTACGTATTAATCGTACCAGTAGAAAATATTGTCTATCTACTTCATCGTCTCTAGTTGATAACGAATGTAAATTGGTGCGATCACTCAAAGAAAATCCTAATAAAACAGTATTAAACATGCCAAGTTCTATTGTACTTATTCTTTTCAAAATTTTTTCTGGGTTTAATGTAGTACTATCTAATAAAAATTGAAGATCTATATTATAGGAGCCTTCTTCTACGATCTCCATTCCTACTAATCTTCTCATGGAACCTCGTATTTTTTCACGATCTTCAGTAGGGATTATGATATCTTTACTTTTTATTTTTATTAAATCATATCCTGACAAATATGCGCCTATTATATCTGCAATTATGTTTTCTTCAGTTTGAAGAGGGTAAGAAATAATCACTTCTTGTGAAACGTGTGTGTTTTTATTTATTGTGATCGATATATTGTTATTATTTGCTTCCAATTCAACTTCGTCACTTTTATGTAGGTTATTAGTATCAACCCATTGTTTGGGAAGAGAGACCAATATGCTATTCCCTATTTTTTGTAATGTTCTAACGAATTTGGCCAATTTAAATCAGTATAAATAATTTAAACCATATTTTTATATTTTTAATTAAGTTTAAATTCTAGATGAGTAAAGCTAAAGTAATTGCGTTTTGTCCAGCTCATATAACTGGGTTTTTCAAACCAGAATTAGCTTTCAATAAACCTGAATTAATAGGCTCTACAGGCGTTGGTTTTTCAATAAAACAAGGCATAACTACATCAGTAACAGTAGAAGGTAGCTATAAAACAAGCATTAAGATCAATAACATAGGATATAAATCAAATGACAACAAAGTATCAAAATTTATAGTAAATGAATTTCTTAAATTAACTGACAAGCAGTTAGTGATAAATATAACTCACAATACTACAATTCCAATAGGATATGGTTTAGGGTGTAGTGGAGCTGCGGCATTATCGTTATCACTAGCATTAAACAAAGCATTTAATTTTAAATATTCTAAAATTGAAGTTGGCCAAATTGCTCATAAAGCGGAGATTATATGCAACACAGGCTTGGGAGATGTTTTAGCTACATATTATGGTGGTTTTGAAATACGTACAAAAGGCGGAGCGCCTGGAATAGGATCAGTTGAAAAAATACATATAAACAGTAAATCTATGGTAATAATTGGTTGTTTATCTTCAATTCGCACCAAAAAATTAATTCAAAAGAGTAAAAAAGTTAGTGCGCTAGGAGATGAAATGGTGAATAGATTTTATCAAACCAAAGATAGTAATGATTTTCAAGATATGTCATTAAAATTTGCACACCATATGAATATAATCACTCCTAAAATGAATTCTATAATTACTGAGTTACATCAAAATAAAATTAAATGTGGCGTGGCTCTTTTTGGAGAAACTATATTCACTCTTATACATCAGAATATGGAAAAAAAAGTTTTAAAGATAATGGAAAAATATCAATGTACCATAATCAAATCTAAAATTGATTATGCAGGAGCTAGAATAAAAAATCATGTATGACATTAATGCTATAAATCTTCCAAAAAATCATCCTAGATTAAAATCATTATTAATAAGAGATAAGCTTGTTGCGGGATTCAAGAATGGGCTTGTAGTACAACAAGGCTTAATGGCACATGGACGTGGAGAAGCTTTTGATTATTTATTGGGCGAAAAAAGTATGAAGTATGCTAAATTAGCAATAAAAACTGCAGCTGCTGTTTTATTTTTAGCAAAATTACCAATAATTTCAGTGAATGGAAATATTGCAGCGTTATGCCCAAGAGAAATTGTAGAGTTATCAAATATAACCAATACTAAAATTGAAGTCAATTTATTTTATCACAACGAAAAACGAAAGCAAGCTATTGCAAATAATCTAAAAAAACATGGTGCAAAGGAAATATTGGGTATGAAAATCGAATCACACAAACATATCAAAGGTTTAGAGAGCAGTAGAAAAGTTGTAGATAAGGATGGAATTTATAAAGCTGATGTTGTTTTAGTGCCTTTGGAAGATGGAGATAGGTGTATAAAACTAAAACAACTAGGAAAAACAATAATTACATTTGACTTAAATCCATTTTCACGAACATCACAAACAGCAGATATAACAATAATAGATAATGTAGTTAGAGGGATTATTGAATTAATTAGAATAAGCAAAAAAATATCAAACAAAGATGATAAATATTTGAGAAAAATAGTCAATGATTTTGATAATAAAAAAAATATAGCTCTTAGTATATTACAAATTAATAACAACTTACTAAAGAACATAATTAATTATGAATAGATCTATACACGATATAGTTAATCAGAAAAAACAAAAAAAAATATCTGCAATTACTAGTTATGATTATACAATGGCATCACTTTGTGACGAAGCTGGAATTGATTTAATTTTAGTTGGAGATAGCGCCGGAGTGGTTATGTTAGGTTATGAAAATACTATTCCAGTCAAGATGAGAGATATGTGTTTATTTACCGAAGCTGTAAACAGGGCAACTAAAAATGCAGTAGTTGTTTCAGATCTACCTTTTAGATCATATAACAACATATCACAATCGATAAATAATTCACGAAGACTTATAGCGTCAGGTGCTGATGCAATTAAAATAGAAGGCGGATCTCAAATAACAAATAAAATAAAAGCGATAACAGGAAAAGGGATTTCAGTTATGGGACATATAGGCTTACAACCACAAACTATGATTCATGAAAAACGTAGAATACGTGGAGATACTAAAACAGAGGCAGTTAGTCTTATTGAAGATGCAAGGTTACTTGAGAAATCAGGAGTGTTTTGTATAATACTAGAAATGATAAATTACGAAGTTGCAAAAATAATAACAAATAGTGTAGAAATACCAACAATAGGTATAGGATCTGGAAGTTATTGCGATGGACAGATATTAGTTATTCATGATATGTTAGGTCTTTATGACAAAGTTAAATTCAAGTTTGTAAAAAAATATCTGTCACTATCACATGACATAATTAATGCCATCAAAATGTACAAAAATGAAATAGAACAAAATGAATTTCCAAGCACTAGTAATTGTTTTTCTATGAAGCAAACAGAATATCAAAAATTAAAAAAGCTATACGGTGTTAATTAATTGAAAAATCTTAATGAGCATCCGTCTCATGACATTATAGGCACACATGGCATTGAATTATTAGATAAGAAAATAATATTATGTATTGGTGGCAGCGTGGCAGTCTATAAAGCTATAGAATTAGCTAGATTACTGATGAGGCATGGAGCAGATGTAATATGTGTTATGAGTAAATCAGCTACCAAACTAATAAACTCAAATTATTTCAAATGGGCAACAGGAAATTATGTTATCACAGAATTGAGTGGAGAGTTAGAACATATTAAATTAGCAGATTACAAAAAATCAGATTGCATTGTAGTTTATCCTTCCACAGCTAATATAGCGGGAAAATTAGCAAATGGGATATCAGATAGCTTATTATCTACAATTTTAATGGTGGGACTTGGAGCTAATATTCCGATATTCATGGCCCTTGCAATGCATGAGTCTATGTATAAGAATATAGCAGTAACTAAAAACATTAATTTTTTGAGAGATAAAGTGAATATCATAGAATCTAACATCGATGAGGGTAAAGCAAAGATTCCAAATCCTGAAAAAGTAACGAAATGCGTTATTGAGAGAATTACTCAAAAATCTATTTTAGCAGATAAACGTATTTTAGTTACAGCTGGAGCTACAATAGAATATATTGATCCAATAAAGGTTATTACTAATAATAGTACTGGAAAAACTGGAGTGCTATTTGCGAAAGAAATGGCAGAACATGGCGCAGATGTTACTTTGATATATGCACATGGATCTGAAAATCCTCCAAATGGAGTAAAAGTAATACGTGTAAACACTACTAATGAGATGTTCGAGTCAATAAAACAAGAAATGAAAAATAAAATAGATGTTGCTGTGTTAGCATCTGCAGTATCAGATTATAGACCAAGTAGAATTAACAAATCTAAGATCAAATCTACTAAAATAAATTTAAAATTGAATCGTACTATTAAGATAATAGATCATATCAAAAAAATTCAAAACGATGTTTTTCTGGTTGGTTTTAAGGCAGAAGCTTGCGTTTCTAAAAATACTCTAATCAAAACAGCAAAACAAAAAATGATAGATTCTAATTCGGATATGATAGTAGCTAATGACATTGGAGATACAAAATACAAAAATAATCCAGATTATAATGATGTTACTATAATAAATAATAAATCAGTAGTCAATACAGGATGGACTACAAAATCTAACATAGTAAAAATAATTGTGAAAATCATCATACAGAACATTCATAATAAATCATCATCATTATAAAATTAATAGATCTTTTGTGAATTTATGTAACAAAACATATTTGTCTGTTACGATGAGAGAATCTTCAATTCTAACGCCTAATTTATGTGGTATATAAATTCCAGGCTCTATGGTGATCACCATATTACGGTTTAACTTTGTTTGATTAGTAGACGATATTATTGGTGATTCATGTACGTCTATACCTATACCATGTCCAGTAGAATGAATAAAATATTCTCCATATTTATGCGAACTAATATAGTCTCTACATGTTTTGTCTATGTAACTGCATATGACTCCATTACGTACATTATCAACACCATACGATTGAGAAGTTTTCACAATGTCATAGATTTGTTTTGCAGTTTCAGAAACTGCGCCCAACCCAAATGTACGAGTAGCATCAGATACATATCCTTTATATCTCAATGTAAGATCAACTACAACTAAATCACCACTATTAAATTTTCTATGTGTGACTTGCGCATGCGGTAATGCAGCATTTGGACCACCAGCAATGATCAAAGGGTTAATTGTAAATTTGTAGCCAGTATCAAACATCTCGTATTCCATAGCTTTAGACATTAGAAATGTTTGTAATTCATTTTCAGTTTGTCCAATTTGTATTTTATTTGCACAAATATCAAATAAATTATCTATTATAGCAGCAGCTTTTTGAAGTATATTTATTTCCTTTGTATCTTTGATTAAACGTGAGTTAAAAAATGGATCTGTAGATCTGACTATATCAGATTTGAGATTTAAATTTTTGAGTACTTCATAATCATCACAGTCAGTACATATTTTACAATTTTTAGTTGTTGAAAGTAATGATCGGATCAGATCATTTCGTGTTGATTTTATAATAGTGCAATCTATGGATTCTGTTCTCGCTCTATATTCTTCCAGTTCTGATGTTATTATTACAGTATCTAATGTATTTTTTAATATAGCTATACATTCTCCCCAAAATCCAGTCATATAAAAAATATTCTCTGGTGAAAAAGCCACTAATGTATCACAACCAATTGCCAATGCGTGATTGATGAGATTCTGTCTACGATTTTTCATGATATTATTTTGCTATTTGTGTTTGTAAAGTTTTATAATATAATATATTGATAATTGTTTAGATCATGGATAAAAAAAAAATTGTCGCTTTATTGTCTGGTGGGTTAGATAGTCAATTAGCTATTAAAATGATGCAAGAAAAAAATTTTGAAGTGTCTGCAATTGCAATAAAAACACCATTTTGTGATTTTGATTGTGGGAGAGGATGTGGATCTGAGATTAAAGAAAAAGCTGATGATTTGGGTGTTAGTTTAAAAACAGTATACTTAGGCGAAAATTATATAGAGATGCTTAAACACCCCAAACATAAATTTGGATCTGGTATGAATCCATGTATAGATTGTAGAACTATGATGTTCAATGCAGCAAAAAAGTATATGGAAGAAATAAATGCAGAATTCGTTATTTCTGGCGAAGTGTTAGGGCAAAGACCGATGAGCCAACATAATAAAGCATTAAAGATCATAGAAGATGAATCAAATTTGAGTGGAAAAATTGTTAGGCCATTATCAGGTATGTTGTTACCTAAAACAGAACCAGAAAAAAAAGGATTGATATCTAGAAAAGATTTAGAAAAAATTAAAGGGCGGACTAGAAAATCACAGTTAAAACTAGCACAAAAATTTGGAATTAATAACCCTCCAAATGCTGGCGGCGGATGCTTGTTAACAGATAAATCTTTTGCGCAAAAAGCTAAAGATCTTTTCAAATACATAGAAAATCCAACAATGAATGATATCGAATTATTAAAAATAGGAAGGCATTTTAGATTTAATAAAACAACCAGGTTAATAATTGGCAGAAATGAACGTGAAAATGAAATTATAGAGTCTCTAAAACTCTCTGATGATGTATTGTTGTATGTGAAAGATCATGTCGGACCAACTTCACTATTACGTGGTAAGCAATGTATGGACCAGATAGAAATAGCTTCACAAATTACAATACGTTATTCAGATGCTTCTATAAATACAAATACGAATGTTATTTACGAATACAAAGATATGAAATATGAAATCAACACAAATTATAAAGACAAATTTTTTTATTTAAAATATAGAATTAGTCTTTGACATAGATGTAAATAGTAATTGACAAATAATACTTTTTCGATTATTACTCAATCTTAAATAATGCACAAACAAGAACCTATCTATTTGAAAGCAATAACATTGAGAGAATTGAGTGATGTTTATTCATTAAAGAAAGATATTAAAAATAAAATAATATTAATTGTAAGAATTACGCCATTAGCACAAAAAGACGTAGAAGGGTTACGTAAAGCTGTTGAAGAATTATATTCATTCACAAAAGATTTTGATGGAGATATGGTGAGACTTGGAGATGAGCGTATCATTGTAACACCGCCCAATGTTAAAATTTGGAAGTCAAATAACAGATTAGAATAATTTTATTGCTTCTTGAATTTGCGGGTAATGTGTTGGTATTCTAAACATTCTACGTATTGACATAGAAAGATTTTCAGATTTTCTTCTTTCTCCATGATTTACCAGTACTCGTCTAAGTTTTGGCCTTAGTTTATGTACAAATGATATTAATTGGTTATAATCACTATGCCCACTAAAACCATCTAGTTTTTCTATAGAACAGTTGATATTTGCAGCTTCTATTTTACCATTTTTACCAATCAATGAAACTTGTTTGGTGCCATCTAAAACACGTCTTCCCAGAGTGCCATTTACTTGATAAGAAACAAATAAAATTTTGTTTTTTTTGACTGGCGCTATATTTTTAAAATATTCTAAGACAGGGCCTCCTTCCAACATTCCAGAGGTAGCTATTATTATACAATGCATGTTATCTCGTAATGGTTCTTCTCTAGCATCTGGATGTTCTATATTTGTGAAGTATTCAGAATCAAATGGGTTGTTGTCAGTTTCTAGAATTTTTTGTTTAAGCTCACGAGCTAAATATTCTGGATAAGATTCATGGATTGCAGAAGCTTCAGATATCATACCTTCCATAAATACTGGAGATTCTATCATTTCTCCAGATTTCATATATTGATCTATAACCATCATGATTTCTTGCGCACGTCCAACTGCTGGTATTGGTATAAGTATTTTTCCACCATCCACCAATGTAGTGTTTATTGCATTGATGAATGCAGACTCTACTTCTTGTCGCGTAGGTTGTATATCTTCTTTAGCACCATAAGTACTTTCTATAAGTAATGTTTCAACACGAGGGTAATTCCAGCTCGCACTTTCAAATAGCATGCTTTTTCCATATTTTATGTCTCCCGTATATACAAAATTATGATCTCCATTACCAATATGAAAATGACATGTAGAAGAACCCAAAATATGCCCTGCATTTGACAAGACTAGTTTGATATCAGGAGCTATATCAGTAACTGTACTATATGGTAAAGTTATAGTTTGTTTCATAATTTGTTTTACATCGCGTTCAGAATATATTGGAGATTTTCCCTGTGCAGCTGAAACTTTAATTGCGTCTAATTGTATTAGATTCATCATTGGAAGTGTAGGTTCGGTACAATAAATTGGTCCTTTATATCCATATTTACAAAGGACTGGGAGAAATCCAGTGTGATCCAAATGAGCGTGGCTTATTACTATAGCATCTAGATCGTCTAATGTAATGTTAGCCCAATCTAATCTAGGAAATGATTCTGTAGGATTGCGCGTTCCAGGATTAACTCCACAATCTATTAAAATTTTACTGTCTTGAGTCATTAATAACATACATGATCTTCCAACTTGGCCAAAACCACCTAGTGTTAATAATGAAACTTCTGATTTGCGAGATAATCTAGGCCGAAAAATTTTTTCGCCAATTTGTTTAAGTTGTTTACTTCGATCAGAAGAAGATATTTTTAAATTATAATTTATTGTTTGTACTGTAGTAGATGTTTTTGTAGCTGCTTTTCGTATTCTTAATCTCCATCCCACTCGCTCAGTTATTTCTGAAACATTAAACTTTGTATTTTGTAATAACCATGGTCGTTTTACTTCTACAGAAACTTCACCTATAGCATTATCAAAGAACATACCTTGCAAATTAGCGTCTTTAGGGATTTGATTAATTATGATCTGTTTGGCTTCTTCTTCTATTTTTCTAATAGATTCGTCTGTTCGTATGACTATTCTTTTTTTAATTATATTGACAAGATTAGATATTATTTCGTTATTTTCCAATAAATATTTAGGAGAGTTTGTGTAAAGCGCTATTTTTGGTCCTTCATAATCAATTTTTGTAACATTAGATTCTTTTGGTATATTTTGCAAAATTGTAGACATTATACCTTGACTAGATTGTATTTCTTTTTGTGGGTTTTTTTTTTGCATTTAACCACATTATGTTATAATAATTGTGCTTTTTTTTGTTCTTTTGTTAACAGTTTATAACCATTTTTATCTATTACTGAAATGTTTATTCCGTCACCTGTTCCTATGTTTCGTGTTATGGCTGCATGCACTGCATGCAAAGCTATGTGTTTAGCCTTTTCTACATTGATAGAACTATTATATTCATTTTCTAATATACCATAAGCTACAGGAGATCCACTGCCAGTCGTCACATATGTTTTTTCTTCAACAGAACCAAACATATCAATATTGTATAATGAAGGTCCTTGTTTGTCATACCCACCAACTAATATATCAGCTATAAACGGATAACCACGATTTTGATGAAATATCAATGATGTTAATCTAGTAAGTGATTTTATTGGAATTGGCTCATTTTTACTAACTTTATAAATACCAGCATGATACTTCAATATGTCTGTAATATTTTGCGCATCAGCAACTCCACCAGCCATGGTCATGGCTACGTGGTTATCTATTTGTTGTATTTTCATAGTATTATTGTTAGCTATAAAGTAGCCAGCACTGGCTCGCATATCAGCACATAGTACTACACCATCTGTTGCTTTTATTCCTACTGTAGTAGTCCCATGCAATATTTTTTCTTTAATGTTGTCAGACAAAAAAACACCTTAATATAGCATCAAAGAAGTTATGCCCCTTTTAAATAACTTTTTATTTTTCATGGTGAGATATTGTCTCAATATGAAATTTCATGCTATGGAATTACCTAGATTAATTGTAATTGGCGAAAAAATCATTACAGATTTGGAAGAATTTATTCGTTCTATTAGTAATACCAAAAAAATTTCGATAATATCTGGAAAATATGTTAAAAATATGATTCAGAAAAAAATTATCAATGCATTATCACCTTCAAATATTCAATGTTTCTGGCATATAGCAACAAACAATGATGTGGCGTCCATAAATAAATTACTGGAACAAATTAACAAGGATAGGAGTAAAATTATCGTTGGAATTGGCGGCGGTCGATCTGTAGACATAGCAAAAATGATATCTTTTAGGCTTGCTAAGCAATTTATTAGTATACCGACATCTGCATCACATGATGGCATAGCTAGTCCATTTGTATCTATTCGTGGAGATAAACCATATTCAGTTATTGCCCATGCACCGCTTGGTGTTTTTGTTGATATAGATATAATCAAAAGTTCACCGAAAAGATTATTGGCTAGTGGTTGTGGAGACTTAATTGCAAATGTCATAGCAATACATGATTGGAAACTTGGAAGGGATAAAAATAATGAATATTTTGGAGAATATGCTGCAAATCTGGCAAATATGAGTTCCAAAATATTGATTGAGAATACTAAAAACTTTGCAAGAAATGGATTAGATGTGAGAATAATAGTTGAAGCGTTAATTAGCGCTGGAGTAGCTTCATGTATTGCTGGTAGCAGTAGACCATGTTCTGGTTCTGAACACTTATTCTCACATGCGTTAGACATAATAGCTCCTGGTATTGGTTTACATGGAGAAAAATGCGGAATCGGATCTATAATGATGGCGAAATTACAAGGTCAAAATTGGAAAAAAATAGCTGACGCATTAAATGATGTAGGAGCTCCTACTACTGCCAAACAAATTGGTATAAACCCAGAAATATTAGCTAAAGCATTGGTAATAGCAAGGAGATTAAGACCAGAACGCTATACAATTCTTAATGAATACGACATGAATGAAAAAAAAGCACTTAGACTTGCAAAAAGTACACTAGTATTATGATTGAGTTTTTTGTTTATTCATAGTTGGTTTTACATATGTTTCTATAAAATTAATCTTATTTATAGTGGAAATAAATTTAAAAATTTCAGATTTAACTAAATGCTTAATTATTTGAAGCCCTTCCAATCGAAGTATATCTTCATGTACATGTATATTGAGCATTCCAGAATTCGTTTTTTGAAATGTTAATTTAGTTTTTGGTATGTTAATGTGTCTTTGTAATATAGATGCAATTTTGTCTTCGTCAGTATCTAATAATTTTAAAATATCAACATCATAAATTATTGTCTTACCAGCGAATCTATGGTTAAAATCTATTTGAATGCGTCCAGATCCGATAAAACGAATGATGCCTTTTCTATTATCTACCTCTATTGAGTCTCCTACAGAAACTTTATCTGCATTTTCACCTAGCTTTCTCAGTGGCATCATTCTAACTTTGCCAGGATCTCTTTCACCAAATCCTTTAGTAGGAAGGATCTGCATAGATGTTTTATCACCCACGTTAGTATTTGCTAATGCATCATCAAGACCTTTGATAACCCACGATTCGCCTATAGCTACCAATTTAGGGCAATACGTAACATCAGAGTTATAAAAATTATGTTTCTTAGCTTCGTCTTCATAAGTTGTTTCAAAAACTTCGCCAGTATCTTTTACCTTTGCCGTGTAATTAATTAAAATTAATGAATCTTTAGCAAATGTCAATATTAATAATTCTTAAAATTCCTTATATTAAGTAACGTGTTAACTTGATTCAAGTTCACTGAGTTTGTCTTGAGCAATTCGAAATGACGTTGAATCTGTTTTATAATTCATCATATTTAATGTAGAAGATATAGAAGAGATGGTTCTCATGACATGATATTTATTAATTTCTCCCATGCAACCTATTCTGAATACTTTTCCTTTTAAATCACCAAACCCACCAGCTACCAAGACTTTAAATTTTTCAGCTAGCGTATTTCTGAATATTTTATCATCTAACCCAGCTAAATAATTTAATGCGATTATTGAAATTGATCTATCAGCTTCTTTCGCAAATGGTTTAAATCCCATTGCTGTTAAACTAGAATATAGAGCATCTGAACATATTTTATGACGTTTTATTCTAATGTCAAGTCCTTCCTCAAGTATTATAGATAACGCTTCTCTGTATGCATACAAAATTGGTATTGCAGGCGTGAATGGAGTTTCTTTAGATTTAGCGTAGTAATTAAAATATCGTGGTAAATTGAAATACATTGTTGGTGGCGGGTTATTCATCATGTATTTTTTTGTTCTTTCATTTACAGAAATTATAGAGATGCCTGGAGGGGCAGCTATAGCTTTTTGCGAACCTGTGACACATATATCAATATTCCATTTATCTACTGGCAGATAAGATCCTCCAAGTAAAGAAACTGAATCCACTATATAATAACAATTATTTCTGTAGGTAAGATTGGATATTTTATCAAGGTATTTAATTTGAGTGCCAGTAGAAGTTTCGTTATGTACAACATAAAAAGCTTTTACATCAGGATTATTATCAAATGTTTCTTTAACTTGTTCAAATGTAGCATTTTCACCTGGCGGCGTGACTATTTTAATTGTATTTGCACCTTGCATTTCTAGTAATTGAGATAATCTACTACTGAATTCTCCATTGACAGGGATAATTACTTTGTCGCCTTTTTTGATAAGATTTACTACTGATGCTTCAACAGCTCCTGTTCCAGATGATGATAACACAACAATATCGCCATCAGTTTGAAAAACATTCTGTGTTTTGTGTATTATGTCTTCATATAATTCAACAAAATCATTACCACGGTGATTTATCATATGCGTTAACATTGCTTGAGTTACTCGTTCTGGCACATTAGTAGGTCCTGGGAGCATAGTCAAATATTCCAATGATATCTAATTTAATTTGGCATCCCACTATTTATAATTAAAGAATAGATAATCGTTCTTTCAAATTAATGTTACGTAATACTTTTTTTGTTCCTGCAGGAACTAATTCTTCCCATTTGTCTCCAGATATCATTTTATTTCTAATATTAGTTCCAGATAATATTTTTCTATCATGTAGACGAATTGTAGAAACATTTGATGTTTTAGAGCATATAGATGTAGTTATTTCATCATTAGAGAAAACGAGATCATATTTTGGTACGATATAGTTTATAGCGTCAATCCATTTGGAATGATCATCAAAATCAGGTATTAAATAAATTTTAATTCTTCGTAATAAAGTTTTATTAATTGATGACAAAATCATCTGTTTACGTTCTATTGCATTAAATGGATTACGTTTTTCATTTTTTTTGTTAGAGCTTCCAATACCAACCCACAGCATATCTACCTTAGATAATGCAAATTGCATAGCATAAAAATGACCCAAATGAAACGGTTGAAATCTACCTATAAAAAATCCTTTCATAATCCACATTTATTAATATTTATTTAAATTCTTTTAATCCATAATTTGGACTAAAGTGCGTTTTGAAACGTTATATGTTAAGTATATTACCTATACACCATCATCTAATAATGCGGCCATAAGAAAAATTAATAATGAAATAATCAAAGTTAATTTTCCCAAGAAAATTATTTTACTTCTTAATTTTTGAAATTGTTTTTCATTTTGATTTGATATTATTAGATCTTGATTTATTATTTTAACATGAATGATAAATGATAATATTAAGACAATAACCAAAATTATTTTAATCAGCAAGAAATAACCATAATTTGTTGTGAATAATATATCAGGTTGCGTGAGGAATAAATGGGCTTTATATATACCAGTGACTATTAATATGACTAGAGATGGTAGTGCTAGTTTATTGAATTGTTTACCTATTTTGATCATGATTTTTATTCTTTCTTGTAAACTGAAAGTTCCTTTTAGAGTAGGAGCTATTACTAATCCAATGAATACAGAACCACCAAGCCATATAGATGCAGTCACCAAATGGATCCAAGTTATTATTGCGTGTTCTATTGTCAATACAAATATAAAATCCCAAATGTTTTAATTTAAATTTTAATAAAGTTTTTTAGATATAAGATAATTAATAAAGTAGTTGGTATTTCAAGGCAAGCTTATTATTTTTGTTGCGATGGGAGGTTTACTTGCAATGTTAGGTGGAATAGTATATTATGCAAGTCTTGATAATCCAAAACTACAACAAGCTGGGGTATATTTAATGGATGTGAAAGTGATAGACGTAAACGTAGTAGAAAGATACGCGAAGCTTCAGACAACGTTTCTAGTGAAGAATCCTACAGATAAAACGTTCACTGTTCCATTAATAGCATATAAATTATTTGCGAATGGTGTATTAATTGGCAATGGGCAGTATTCTACTGAAGATATTGCGATGCCAGGACGTGCTGCGTTTTATCCAAATACAGAAATTCCACTAACACATATTTTTAGATTAGTATTCTCAGAAAATATAGAAGAAGAATACAACAACATTGTTAACAATGATAAAAATATTAAATTCACTGCAGATGGCATAATAACATTAGAAAATGCATGGAGTGTAGTTGAAAAAAATTTTAATACATCATTATGATATTTTGGATTTTATATGGGCCGAGAGAGATTTGAACTCTCGATCATTGCCGTGTCGAGGCAATATCATACCAGCTAGACCATCGGCCCACAATATACTATATAAGATATACAATATTAAATTTTGACGGAAATATTATTAAATAATCAAAATGTTTTTTATTGGGCTGGTGGCGCAGAATCAAAAATTGATGCGAATAATGGATAGCGTGGTAACCTCCTAAGTTACAGGTCGAGGGATCGAAGCCCTCCTAGCCCGAAGTATGATATATATTTTAGTTAAAAATTTTAATGGATGATAAGCTTGAATATAATAGTGATATCTGGAAGCCCGCGCAATATATCAAATACTCAAATAATGATGAAATATGTTTATGATTACGTAAAAAGCAAATATAATAACACAAAATTTTTAAACCTATCTAAAGTAAAAATCGAATCCTATTGTGGAAATGATGAAAATTACGGCGAAGAGACTAAACAAGCTATTAACGATGTAATAAATGCAGACGTATGGTTGATTGGAGCACCAATATATAATTCATTTTTCAGTGCAGCATTAAAAAACTTGTTTGAGTTTATTCAATACAAAAATACAGCTGGTAAAATTGCAGGAATAGCTATCATGGCTTCTGGTAAAATAGGATTTATTGATGTACATACATTACTTGTCCAATTAATGACATATTTCAAAGTAATTACAAATCCAAAAGCTGTATATATGAATGCAAATATGATAGAACAAGATCAAATACTAGATCATGAATCAAAATCTAGGTTGAACGAACTTGCAGATGAAACTATAGCATTGGCTGAAAAACTAAAGGCTTAGTTGTGAAGTAATGTAATGCTATAAGCATAATGCAATTATATTAAAAACATAATATATTAGGTAAATTATTTTATCGATTTGTTTAAGAATGAATTGTAGTTGTAAATGCCATTTTGGAGGAGCTATAAGTTGTCCAACATGTAAAAAAAATCATGGAGAGGTTTGTAATCATTGCCATATTTAGAATATAGTTTTAAGTAGATAACATAATCATAGTTTAATCAGAATCACTGATTTGTTTTTCGTTTTTTATTTCTGATTGCAGAATTTTAATTTTTCTAAGTAATTCATTCCTCAAATCACGAGCAACTCGTCTTACAGTAGGACGTGGTACTCCCAAGTCGTCTACTACTTTAGTGTATATATCTTGTTTATTGGTAAATCCATTTTCAAGGCATATATTTATTGCATTTTTTACAACTATACTTTGATTCATACGATCACATAATGGTTTTTTAGATGTTATATATAAGATTATACAAATTCGTTAGTTTAGATTTTGTTTAGATCTCATACTAGTCAAAAATATGTTGATCTTTATTATTATTCAAATACAAGATTAATCACAGCTAGAACCACAAGAGCAGAATCCATATTCATCTATTCGTGTATTACAGATAACACAAAGATCTCCGTAGACTACTTCCCATGGTTCTTTACCAAAAAGTTTGAAATGAGTATCTATTTCAATAGGTATTTTCCTTTTGGTCATTTGTATTATAATGAATTAGTATTATATTAGTAGATACATTTACATAATAACATGGTATGTGGATGTCATTGCATAATATGTAAAAATTCAATGTTAGAATCAAAACAAGTTGGAAAAACGGAAGATGATGGATATTTTGATATGCATCACACATGTAAGAAATGTAAAACACATTTTAATCATTTAGACGGTCAAATAATAACAAATTGTAAGATTTGTGATAATGAAAAATAATAAAATATAATCCATCAGTAATCTGGGAATTGAATTTTTAATACTTAGGTAAAAAGATATCTTCAAATAACACAATTAGATTTTGTACAAATATTAGATATGCAACTGTCAATTGCACGTTAATATCATTGGTATTTATTATGAAATTTTAATTCAAAAAGTGACGAGTATTATAAAACAACAGTATTTATGTAAAAGACATCAATTTGATTTATACATGGTTTAAGGCTAATAATACATTGTTAGTTGTTTTTGGTTCTGTAGCATTAGATACAATAAGAACACCTACATCTACATTATATGAAGTGTTAGGAGGCGCAGCTACATTTTCGAGTATTGCAGCTAGCTTTTTTTCCAAAACAGGAATAATAGGAGTCGTTGGGAAAGATTTTCCTAATTTGTATGAAGGTATATTGAATCGGTATGTAGATACCAAAGGATTAAACAAAAAAGAAGGAAAGACATTTAGATATGATGGGAAATATGATAGAACTTTAAGTACAAGAAAAACTTTGAAAACAGAACTAAATGTGATCAGAGATTTCAGTCCAGATGTTCCAGAATCATATAAAAAATCAGAATTTGTGTATTTAGCAAATAATGATCCAGATCAAAATATTAAAATGTTGAAAAGTTTTGATAATGTGAAATTATCTATGTGTGATACTATAGAATATTGGATATCTACTAAGAAAGCTTCGGTAATTAAGATGATAAAAAATTCAAATATCGTTACAATGAATGATGAAGAAGCTAGATTGTTAACTAAAGAATATAATTTGATTAAATGTGCAAAAAAAATTATCGAATTTGGATCTGAATATGTCATAATCAAAAAAGGCGAACATGGATCTGTTCTATTTCATGAAGATATTATATTCCCATTAGCTGGTTTTCCGATAGAAGATATTAGAGATCCTACAGGGGCTGGAGATTGTTTAGGAGGTGCAATGATGGGTTATTTAGCTAATGAAAATGATATAGATATCAAAACTATAAAAAAAGGGCTCATATATGGAAATGTACTAGGATCTTTTGTGGTAGAGGGATACGGAGTAGAGAAATTATTAACCCTGCAAAAAATCAAAATCGATGACAGGATTAAAAAATATGCGGCTATGACTCAAGAATTATAGGTGGATAATAATCGCAAATTAAATGTGAAAGATAAACTAGATTTAATTTTTTCATTGCAAAAGGAATTATCTTCTTTAATGGATTTATCAAGATATCCAAAAACAATGGAAGATAAAATATCAATGTTATGTATTGCAATAATACACGAAGCTACAGAATTACAACGTATAACGAATTGGAAATGGTGGAAAAAACCTACAAATTTTGATGTCAAAGAAGCAAAAGAAGAGCTTATAGATATACTACATTTTGTAATTCAGGCTTCGTTAGAACTCGGATTAAGCCCAAATGACATATTAGAAGAATATATTAAAAAAAATTACATAAATAGAAATAGACAAAAAAATGGTTATTAAATATATTATCATTAACTGAAGATTTTCAGATATTTCAATCGGTTTTTATATCACAATTTAAACAATCGCAATGATGAAAACCAATCTACAAAAGACTGATACAGGTTACAAAATATTTTTGTATATATTTTATATTTCATCTTTCATTATGACTTCTATAATGTTGTATGGCACGTTTCATATGTTTTCAGAATGGCAAGAAAAAAATACATATGTGATGGGAGAGATTTTGGTTAAAACAGAAATACCTTTTAAAAATTTTGCTAAACTAACAACATGGTTATTCTTCTCTAGCATAATTTCATGGTATTGTGTTTCTAGGATAGGTTGGAAAAGAACGGTAAAAATAGATTCATGGAAAATATCATTACTACAGCTCATGCTGTTAAGTTTTGCCATAATAAGCCTATATGAAGTATTATATAACTTCACAATACTTAACTCTCAAATAACAGCAGGAATAATAAACGACGAAATTCCTGATATAGATTCGTTAGTTATATCTTATCCAGATTCAGAGAGACCATGGAATTTAATTTTTGCTACAAAAATGTTTTTAGCAGCATTTTTAATTAGTTCACATGCATTTTATTTGAGCACTAGACCTAGGAAAACAAACATGTCATAAAATCTGTAAATTTATAGGTTAACAAAAATGACGTAGAATGTTGGATATTACTACGAAGATCAACATTATAAAATTACCTCCTACAAGTGAGATAGTTACAGAAGAAGAATTATCAAATACATTAAAAATTGATGATAATCCTAAGCATTACATAGGATTAGAAGTTTCAGGATTTTTACATTTAGGAAGTTTAATATTAATAGGCATAAAAATTAATGATTTCATAAAAATAGGTATGAAATGTAATATTTTTTTAGCTGATTTGCACACATTAATTAATGACAAGATAGGAAGTTTAGAAGAAATATCAAAAGTTTCAAAATACTATGAAAACGCATTCAAAATTGTATGCCCAGGAGCTAAAATAATTACGGGTTCTGAATTCTATAAGTCGCAAGATAGATACTGGTTAGATTTGATCAAAGTGTCTAAACATTTATCATTATCACGTGCAATAAGAACCATAACCATAATGGGTAGATCTGAAAAAGAAAAATTAGATGTTGCAAAATTACTATATCCTGCAATGCAAGCTACAGATATTCATGATTTAGATATAGATATAGCGCATTCAGGAATGGATCAACGCAAAATACACATGGCCGTCAGAGAGATATTTCCTAAATTGAAGTGGAAAACACCTATTGCAATACATCATAACATTTTACCTAGTTTGAAATCTCCAAAACCAAATTATATAAACAAAATGAGTAAATCTGACACAAATTCTGGCATATTCATACATGATACTAAAGCAGTAATAAAAAATAAAATAGAAAAATCTTGGTGTGAGAGTGGAAATATAAATAATAATCCAATATTAGAAATTATGAAAAATATAATTTGTCATGAATTTAGCGACGTTACTATAGACAGGCCTATAAAATTTGGCGGAGATATAACATATAATGATTATAATGAAATAGAATCAGATTTCATAAGTAAAAAATTACACCCGGTAGACATAAAATCGTCTGTAACCGATTATTTAATTAAAATTGTACAACCAATACAGCAGAAATTAAAGTTGGATACTAATGTAATAGATATCATAAACAATAAAATTTAATGTTGTTTTATTTTATCATGGTAACTATATTTGGATTTATATCCACGTGGATTTATAATTAAATTTTTGTAGTTAAATGTACTTGAATTTCCAATTATCACTGTACTGATCATTCCTAAATGATCATATTGATTTTCTAAATCTTGTAAATTTGTTAGTATAATTTTTTCCGATCCACGATAAGCACCTTTGATAATTGCAATTGGAGTAGATGGAGATCTATATTTAAGTAAAATTTGTCGTGTATCTCTAATTTGATGTGTTCTTCGTTTACTTGATGGGTTATAAATTACTATAACAAAATCACCTCTAGCTGCAGCTTCAACCCTTTTTGCTATTATGTCCCATGGCACTAAGAGATCACTCATGCTTAATACTGCAAAATCTGTCATTAATGGAGAACCTATTAATGAAGAACATGAATTCAATGCAGATATTCCTGGAACTACTTCTACACTAAGATCTTTTTGTGGATCCCAACTAGACTCTGCAAGCATTTCATAAATTAATCCGGCCATACCATAAATACCTGGATCCCCACTAGAAATTAAAGATACTATTTTACCTCTTTTAGCAAGTTCTATACATTGTTTTGCTCTATCAACTTCTTGCGTCATTGCGTATCTGTATACATCCTTACCATGTATTAGATCCTGTACTAGATTGACATATGTTTCATATCCAACAATTGTATCACTTTCTCCTATTACTTTGTGCGCATAGAAAGTCATATGATCATGGCTTCCAGGCCCAACACCAACAATATATAATTTACCTTGCAATGAATGACGATATATTGTAGTATCATTTATTGTTTGTTAAGTTCTATTTTACCAACATAATTTTTATTGTATAGATAGATTTAATTCATCATGTAGTGATTTAACTACAGAATCGCAGTCAGTGTCTCTGATTATAAATGATAAATTAAGCTCTGATGATCCTTGTACGATCATCACTACATTAACATTATTTTTTGAGATGATATTAAATACTTTAGAAGCAATTCCTATGGTTCCACGCATACCAGATCCTATTAACGCAATAATTGATACGTCAGTTGTAACATCTATTTTTTTAACTAATTTACCAAGTAAATTTATCTCTAATGAGTTAACAGCTTTATCAAGATCCATTTTTTGTACTACTATCGATATACTTGACTCGGATGGGTTTTGAGAAATCATCATTACATTAACTCCAGCATTAGCTAAAGTAGAAAATATTTTAGCTGCCGTTCCTTGAAGACCAATCATACTGCCTCTAATATCGATCAAACCATTATGTTTGATTGCATTAATACATTTTACAGGTTTGTTTATGTTGGATCTAGTTGATGCAGATATGTAAGTTCCTGTATGCTGTGTGTTTAATGCATTTCTTATTCTCATCGGTATTTGATCCTTTAATAATGGTTCAAATGCACGTGGGTGTATTTGTTGTATACCAAAAATATTCATTTCTGAGGCCTCTGCATAAGATACTTCTTTTAAGACACGTGCATTATGTGTTATTCTTGGATCTGCAGTCATCAATCCATCAGTGCTGCCCATGATCCATA
Source organism: Nitrosopumilaceae archaeon (assembly GCA_011523285.1). Lineage (GTDB taxonomy): Archaea > Thermoproteota > Nitrososphaeria > Nitrososphaerales > Nitrosopumilaceae > WTHC01. The sequence goes on from WTHC01000039.1 coordinate 42,457, forward strand.
TTTCGTCAGCGCGAATACATGAAGCTATGATTGTTGCAGTATAATCAGACCCTCTCCTTCCAAAAGTTGTTATATGGCCATATTGATCTGCACCCACAAATCCTCCTACGATTGGTAGTAATTTTCTATCTAACAGAGAATTGATTGTTCTAGATACATTGATTGTTGTTGTATCTATTAGTAATTTAGATTCTCCAAAATTAGAATCTGTGATTATGCCAACCTCTTTGCCTGTCAGTGGAAAAGACATACAATTCAGATTCAGAAGAACGTGAGATATTATGTTTATAGATAATTTTTCTCCAAATGAGATTAAATAATCTAAAGATCTAGATGTGATTTCACCGATAATCAATGCGCCTGCTAAAAATTCTTTGAGATCATCGAAGTCAGAGTCCAATTTTTTTATTAGTTTATTACGTATTGTCAATTTGTCAATTGATCTGACAGCTATTTGTTTATGATTTTTAATTATTCTTGATATCAACGAATTTATTGTTTTTTTGTCCTTAGTTTCCACAAATTTTGCAATTTTCATTAGATCGTCAGTAGTTTTATTTATAGCTGAACAAACAACAACTATTTCATTGGTAATAGATAATTGTTTCAAATATAAACATATTTTATTAATGTTCTCAGATTTAGATATGGAACAGCCATCGAATTTTATTACTAACTTCAAATTGATAATTATTCGTATAATTCTTTTAAATGCGTTTAGCTATCCACTCTAGGCGCGAGATAGAAATGTATTCTTCCGATATTTGTTATTTTAAATTCCATTCGCAGTGGTTTTGCAGTAGAATATTCACATGTTATTGAATTTGCTGTAGTTCCGACGGCTTTAACTACAGGATTAAGATATTCCAAACTATACGTTCCAATTACCACATCTTTTGAATTAACTTCAATTATTTCGTCTTGATGTTTGTCCATATTTATTGTTACTTCTCCTAGATCTCCTTTGCCTGAAAATTCTACTTTGGGTGAAAATGATTTAATTGTTAAATAATCAGAAACTACTTGTACATCACCTAAAATTTTATCAAATAACGACGAATTCAATTCAATTTTTGCGTCATAGGATATTTTTGGGAGCGGAGTGTCAGTAGATGAACTTTCTATTAGTCTGATTTTGTATTTTTTTGTTTTGCCAACTTGCACTGTTAGCATATTATCTGAAGATATTCCAATTTCTATGCTATCTTTTTTATTTGCACGTTTTATTAATTTTGAGAGTTCGTCTATTCTTACACCGAATTTTATATTATCACCACATTGATATTTTTCGAAAGCAGAATTCGGCCAAGAGATATCTATTAATGCTACGTGCGAAGGATCCATTCCTCTAAATGTTATGCCTTCTGCTGTTGCTACGAATGTGGCTTCTTCAACTAAAGTAGAAATAGCAGATATTATTGCTTTAAGGCTATCTGAACCATTTGTCTTAGCAGCAAACGACAATTTTTTCACATACTAAATGTTCTATTGTTATGCATAATTACGCCATGTATAATTACATTTTGTACAACGATAAAACTGTGTAGTGGGTTCATCAGCACTACGTGTTTGTAACATCCACCAAACAGCTTTTACATTATCGCATTTTTCACATTTTATATCGATAGTGGGTAATGAAATGTTTTCATCATTTTCTAATATATTAAAATCAGATTTCTGAATGTTTGTGTTTTGAGTAGCACGAAGTTTAGTTTCTATATGACCACATTTAATACATTTCAATTCCGAGTTAATGGTTTTTAATCTTATGTCGCATGTTGGACAGAATTTCATTTGGATGTGACCTCTTTCCCAATTTTGGTAAATAGATCAGATATTTTGTTTGACATTGAGATCGCACGATCATTAGCTTCAATAATTGCATCATATGGTTTTGTATCACGTGTTTTGACACGCATCCAACATTCATTTGTCAATGGGTGTTTGATAATAACACCTACAAATTCTACATGTTTTAACAATTCATGTTGAATTATATACAGAATACCAACGTCAAATTTTTTTATAGATAAACAAACTTCATCACTACTAGAAGTGATAATATCTATATTCATATAAGTAAAAAATAATTTATTACGGATATAAATCATTATACATAAAAATCATGAAAAGTTTCATTACAGATCTCAAATTATCTACTGACAAAAATATGTTTAATTCCAATGAAGATATTATGATAAATGTAAAATTTACAATAGATGGTTTATTACCACATATATTTAACGAAAAAAACTGGACATCTGCATATAACGAAAATGATACTCAAATCAAAATAAAATATGGGATCAAACTAATTAAAAATGGCATAAAAAAACATGATGTAGGAACAGCTATAAATACATATAAAAAAGCTACTTTTTTTTGGACGCGAAATCCAAAGTTGGTAAATCCTTCTGAAAAAAAACGTATTTGGGTACAAATAATAAAAAATTTTAGATCTTATATTTATTTAGATACAAAAAATATTTTAAAAAATTTGTGTGGGTTCAATGAAAATATATTAATAAGATCTTCAGAGTTAGGAATTGGATCTCATAAAATAATATCTGAGGTATATGTGTCATGGAAAAAACATGCGTATATAGAGGAAGAAAATATTAAAAAACGTTCCCAAGAAATCGAAATTATAATCAATCAGGATATAAAATAGTAAGTATAAATAAATATTAATGTCAAAATATGATGGGCTACGTGGACAAGAATTACTAGAAATAGAAGATCCAGATAAAGAAGGCGGAATAACATTAATTTTTAAGGACAATAGATACCTATTTATTAAAATCGAAAATGGGAAACTTGTCACACAATCAATACCAGAATGATGAAATTATTTATGTGTGTGTTTTTCATAGAGATTTATAGCCATCTCTTGCGATGTAGATTGAATAGACCCAGGTCTGGCATTCCTAATTTTTTTTATTGCATCATCAGCTGTGTAGTTTAAATATTTTATTAAATAACAAGCTAGAATAGTACCTGTTCTGCCAATACCAGCAGCGCAGTGAACCATTACAGGTGTGTTATTATTCAATTTTTCATTAATGAAGTCAACAGTTATATCAATTTTATCTAGATCAGGCGCACTACGATCAGCTGTTGGCATATGTAAACAATCTAAATTCATCAACCAAGATTCTGGTAGTGGGTTTTCTGTCATGTTAATTATTGATTTTACTCCTTGTTCTTCGATCCAGTTTATTTCATGTCTAGATGTAGGCATCCCTGAGCCCGCCAATTTGCTAGAAATAATCCAAGAGAAATTAGTTGGTTTTTTTATCATTTTGCCATGAAGTGTTCTCCAAGCATCACCAAGTTTAGTCAATAAAGATTAATTATTTTAACGATATTTAATAGTAAACATTATCCAATATTAATTAATTACGTTGTCATCGCTATTCTTTTAATCTCATTTACAACTGTCATGATCTCATCTTCGGTATTAAAGAAATGCGGGGAAATTCTGATTATTTTTTTGTTATAAATTTCACGAACTGCAATAACAATTTTTTTCTTATCTAAGCGATTTACTACCAAGTGTGGATCTACGTCATTAAGGTTAAATGAAACAATACTAGTTCTCATGTTTGGATCTGCTGGCCCGTATATTGTAACATTTTTAATTTTTAATAATTCATTTCGCAAGATGTTTGATAATTTAATTACTATATTACGTATTTTGTTTAATCCTATTTCCAGAAGATAATTTATGGATTCGTTTAATCCTACAGCACCAACATAATTGCGAAATCCAGTTTGGAATTTATTTGGAATGTCTTTATACACCAATTTATTTTTAAATAAAATTGCCGATTCTCCACCAACATCTGTTGGTAGTAATAGATTTGGCTCGCCACAATAAAAAATTCCTGTTCCCATAGGCCCACATAGCCATTTTGAACCATTAAATGATGCAAAAGTACATTTACATTTATTGACGTTAAATTCATCCAAACACCCAATTGTTTGTGCAGCATCTATAAAATATGGTATATGTTTTTCGTCTAGAATTCTACCTATTTTGTCTATGGGCATAATAGAACCTGTATTATATAATGCATGACTCAATACTACTAACTCAGTATTATTATCTATATTGTTATAAAAATTAGTCAGATCAAAAAATCCATTTTCATTTATTTCCAAATTCCTAATTTGAATTCGTGGAGATAACTTCAACCATGGATAATAATTAGCATGGTGTTCATGATTAGATCCACGTAGTATTATATTAGATTTATATTTAAATGATAAACCGTTAGATGTTATATTTACTCCATCGGTAGTACTTTGCGTCAAAATTATTTTATTAGTAGCACAGTGCAACAATTTCGAAATGGCTTTACGAGTTTTTGCTAATTCTTCTGCTAATAATGTCTCAGACTCCTTGGAATCTGGACCAATATTATTATATGTAACAAGGAAATTTTTCATTTTTGTGATGCATGGCATTGGCATCATGGAAACAGAAGCATTATTCATGTATATTTTGTTATGCGGAAAATCTTGTAATATTTTTTCATCAAAATTCATATTATTTTGCAATTAATCATTATTACTATGTATGATAAAAATTATGTGGATGATTGCATAAATAAAACCGCCAAGTTGATATTAATGCATTCCAATATTATTAAACTAGACTATGATGATCCTTTTATGAAAATAGATTTCATTGAAAAGTTAATTAAATTAATTGATTATGAAATAATTTATTTAGATTGTGATCTTTTGTATACAGGTTACAATAAATCTGGGATTTCAGATTATCATAAAAACGTAATTATACTTCAACCAACTACCGAAAGCATAATAGATTGTATTAAGTACATAGCATTACAAATTACTAAGAAAAAATGTTTGGTTATAATAGATTCTCTCAATAATTTTTCTAATTTATTTTGTGTGGACCCAGGTATTAGGATTACTACTAGCATTATGTTATTTGCATCATTAGCTAAAATATCAGAATCCAACGTATTATTTTCAAGTAAGATAGAATCAGAAGATATTAACAGTTTTGTTTTATCTGTTGTAGGAACATATGTAATTAAACCTGAAAAATTATTTAATGTTACATTAAAATCTGAATTTAAAAAAACGCAATAAATAAAAAATGATATTATTAACAGTGTTATAATATTGTTAACGCCGTTATAATTGGCATTTCATGGGGAAGTTATATTAATGCCACAATACAAACTACTTCATGCCAGTGGCAATATTACCGGACATCGGTGAACAAATGTGTATTGGATGCGCGTTATGTGTTGAAATATGCACAACTTTGGGACCAGATGTTTTGAGAGTAAAACCAGTAGAAGGCTGGAAAAGAGGAAAAGCATTTGTCTTTTATCCAGAAAGATGTATTTCAGATGGAGCATGCATTGGAGTATGTCCAACAAAAGCAATATTTTGGATGAGACCAATGGATTTCACAGTAGGACAACCAGTTCCATTATACAAGAACTCAGTCTTCGTAAAAGGTTGGACCGATCTAGTAGACTAGAAAGTTCAATCATTTAATTTCTTTTTAGTTGTTTCGTATAATGTTTGTAATTCTAAGAAATTAATTATATTTAGATCTACGAAAGCTGTGAGTGAATTTTTTATCGTATAATTTGGTATATTCATATGTATGTGGGTTTATTATGTGTCCCACTATAATTATTGCAGTTTTAGTTATTTTTGCGCCATGTGCTTTTTGTACTATATCGTTTAATGTACCAATAATTATTTTCTGATCTTGCCAACTAGCTTTATACACTATAGCTACTGGGGTGGATTTTGCATATCCACCATCACAAGTAATTTGTTCTACTATACTAGATAGAAGATGTACACTAAGGTAGAAAACCATTGTAGCATTATGAGTTGCTAGAGCAGATATTTTTTCTTTTACTGGTACTTTAGTTCTTGATTCAGCTCTCGTGATTATGATAGTTTGAGTCACTCCAGGTAATGTGAGTTGAGTTCCAATAGATGCGGCAGAAGCAAGAAACGAAGTTACACCAGGGATTATTTCTGATTTTATGTTATATTTAGATAAGTTATCTATTTGTTCTTTTATAGCGCCATATATTGTTGGATCACCATCATGTAATCTAATTACTAATTTGTTTTGCTGTGCTGAATTTTTTAATAAATCAAAAATTTCTTCTCTTATGAGTTTAGATGCATCATACAGTTTGCCATTTTTACAAAATTTAGTTATTTGTGACGGAATCAATGAACCAGAATAAACAACAACATCTGCAGATTTTATCAATTTCATCGCTTTAATTGTCAATAGATCGGGATCGCCAGGACCACATCCCACGAAATACACTTTATGCACGTTTAACCACCATGATTGAAAAATATTTTGTGGTGAGTATGTCTTTGGTTATTTTACCAAGAGTAGTTTTGTGTATGATTTCTTTATCTGTATCTAGATCTTGTCCTATAACAAATTTAGAAGTGTTTGGAAAGCCAGATTTCACTAGTATTTTTATTATCTGTTCAAAATGTCTGCCATCCTTAAGAAATACTAGTGTATCACAATTTTTAGCTAATTCACATATGGTGGATAAATCGTAACAAGATGGAACTATTGCTATTTTATCGCTTGCTTCTCCTATGCCAATGTTAGCTTTTGCGGCGAAAGTAAATATGGAAGTAATTCCAGGTATCACTTTTATTTTTATTTGTTGGTTCTGCTGTTCAATTTTCTTATGCATGTATATCCAAGTACTGTATAGATGAGGATCCCCTATAGTTATGTATACAGTGTTTTGTCCAGATAGAACATAATCCAATAATATTTTTGAGTTTGTTTTCCATGATTCATCTAAAATTTGTTTATTTGTAACCATTGGGAAAACTAAATTTACTATTTTAGGTTTAGGATCTACTAAGAATTTAGATATTATAGATAAAGCCATACTAGTTTTGCCAGTTTTGGAAGTGGGGCATAATATAATATCTGCTTTTTTTATAGCATTTACAGCCTTAACAGTCAAGAGATCTGGATCTCCAGGCCCGCAGCCAATGCAAGTTAATTCATACACATATCAAATGAGAGAATACCTAATTAAAATCTAGATTTGGATGCGGAGATAATAGTAATTGGATTTCTAGATAGCATCATGGTTCCAATAGACAATTGGCGGTTTTTAGAAATTATGACTTGTGTTATATCTATAGATGTGAATAATCTATTTATTGTATTCAATGCATTAAACAGAGTTTCTAGCAATATTATACCCATAACTATTCTTCCTCCTTGTTTTAGTTTCATGTAGCATATTTCTATAATTTTAGTTGTATCAATACCAGTACCTCCAATAAAAATAACATCACTAGTTGGCAAATCAAACAATTTATCTTTTGCATTACCATGTATCACGGATGTGTTAGTTATACTAAATTTAGAAAGATTTTTGCGTGTTAAATTTATTGCATCTAGATTTACATCTATAGAGTAGACTTTACCTGCTTGCCCTACTTGTAGTGCCGCTTCCACTGATAATGAACCACTACCACACCCAATATCATAAATAACATATCCAGGACAAATTCTAGCTTTGCTTATCTGAATTGCTCGTATTTCCTCTTTGGTTATTGGGATATGAGCTTCTCGTAAAAAATTTTCGTCTGGAATTCCAGGAGTTTTATATTGCCACATTTATTTTAGATACAATATCTATGTATATTATTAGTTATTCATTACATTTTCGCATGGCTTAATGTGTAAGTTAAGATCCACATGAACAAGTAAATAAAAACATAACTGCCCATACCAGTAGTGATTATTTTTTTCTTTTCAGACTTATGAAATTGAATTTTTAATAACTTCGCAAGTCCTATGGAAGTTATAAAAATAGAAATTAATAATAATATAGACGCCCATCTACGTTCCTCCCCTTCTACAGATTCAAATAATAAAGTAGCCATAATGCCACCTATAGCCGCCATACAAACTCTAACCCAAAATAATTTTGTGTGAGAATTTTTACCAGTATCAGGTTCTATATTATAATGGTTTTTGTTTTCGGGGTTATTTTCGTTATTTTTTTTATTATTTTTTTTAGTGTGTTTGATCATCAGTCTAATTTCATCACAATATACCAATTTAAAATCGTTAGCAATCATTACATAAAAATAGGTTGTATCAAATATGATGCAATGGCAATAACATGGCTAGAATTGCAATATATGATCAATCATATAACTAAGCTAACATCAGGATATTATGTCAGTAATATATACAGTATAAATACGAATTCATTATTATTTAAATTACACCATACAGATAAACCAGATATTTATTTAGTAGTATCAACATTTGGCATATGGATAACAAACACCAAAATTACAAATATCGAGCCCAATAAACTATTAAAAAGATTACGTATTGATTTAATACGATCAAAATTTGTACGTATATCTCAGATAGAATTAGAAAGAATAGCACACCTAACATTTCATAACCATGGACACGAAATAAAATTAATTGTAGAATTTTTTGGCACTGGAAATATGGTTTTGTGTAATTATGAAATGAAAATACTTGCAATTTTACATTCAGTAAATGTGCGTCATCGTCAATTACGAATAGGTATGAAATATAAATTGCCTCCTAAAAACTGTTTAAATGTTTTGGAGTTAGATCAGAATCAGTTATTTAATGATATCGCAAAGACAACCATCACAGTTAGTAAATTCATAGGTAGAACATATGGAATTACAAATAAATATCTAAATATTATTTTTTCCATATCCAAAATAAATCCTCTTGTGCAGTGTAATAAATTAAACAATGAAGAAATCACAAATATATTCAATGCCATTAATGAAACTGTAAATAATGTAATAAAAGGCAAACACGATCCAGCTATAATTAAAGTTAATGATAACGAGTTGGATATAATTACAATCAAAAAAAATTCTGATAATATAATAAAAAGCATGTGTAATTTTAATGATTGTCTGGATTTTGTTTTTACCAAGAAGTTTATAGAAAATAAAGAATCTATTAAAACTGCAAATATAGAAAATAAATCCAATGAATTAAGAAATAAAATACGTGAACAGTCTAACGCTATCAACATTGTAAAAACAAAATCAATGGAAATATCAGAACTAGCAAGATCATTATCTAGATGTATAAAAAGTGGGGCACTATCCATCACAGAACCAAATATCATTAAAATATTAAATGAACATAAAGCAAACATAACTTATGAAAAAGGAGTTAAAATTTTAAAAATAAATAATAAAAAAATTAAATTGAGAGAAAATCTTTCATTACATGCAATAATTTCATTGCTTTATGACGAAGCAAAAAAACAAATTAAAGCTATAGATTCAATAGAAAGAGTAAAAATCAATACTAAGAAACAGCTCATGGAATTAGAGAGCAAATCCATAAAAATTAAAACAGATATTTCGTTTTCGAAAATTAGGAAAAAAAAATGGTTTGAGAGATACAGGTGGTGTTACACTGGAGAAGGATTATTAGCTATAGGAGGTAGAGATACCTCATCAAATTCAGCAATAATACGTAAACATTTGGCAAAAAACGATATTGTTTTTCATGCAGATATCTTTGGATCTCCATTTTTTGTTTTAAAAAATGGTGTTAATGCATCAATAGAAACCATAAAAGAAATTGCTAATATGACTGCATGTTTTAGTAGAGCGTGGAGAGAATCAACATATGGATTAAATGTATATTGGGTCTACCCATCACAAGTCAAAAAATCTGCTCCAAGTGGACAGTTTTTATCAAAAGGTGCTTTTGCAATAGAAGGAAAACGGAATTATATACCAATATCAGAATTAGAATTAGCTATAGGAATTGGCAATGTAGATGATGATGTAGTAGCAATAATTGGCTCTTCAAATACGATAGAAAATAAATGCAAAAATTATGTAGTTATTGCTCCGAATGGAGAAGAAATATCAGAAATAACAAAAAAAATTAAACACGAATTCAGTAAAATAGATTCAGCTAAGAATATCACATTGGATGATATTACAAAATGTATACCTTCTGGTAAAAGCCACATAGTAAAAAAAATGATTTAAGCGTTGCCTTAAAATTAATTAAATCAACTTATCATAATTTCATCTCCAGTTTGCAATTCTTCATATTTATTATCATATATTGTAGCTAATGGGATATTTGCCAATGCGCAACCTGAAGATACTATAAGATCTGCATTCTTGCATAACATTGCACTAGGAAGTTTATTATTTGATTTAAGAGAATAAATTGAATATGCCCCGACACTACTGCCTATAGCATGTGGAAAAACTAGAATTACATTTTTAATAGATTTTTGAAATAGATTGCTAGAAGGATCTTTTATGATCCCTGTTTTTACATCTATTAAACTTAGAAAATTAATAGGCATATCAGATTTTAGTACTATGCCATTTATCATTCCTTTAATTATGAATTTTTTAACGGTTTGTTGTGTTTTCATTTATAATTTGTTTTAGTGGTTTTAAATTTGTGTGTAATTTATTTTTGGTGTTTAGATAATATGAGCCTTTAACACTATTAGTAATAACAGAGTCCAAGTTTTTTTTCGTTAATAATGGAGTAAAACACATACAACAATCTGAGAATATTTCACATCCAGCACGTTTTAATTTATTCGCAAATCCTAATACATTTGCTTGGTTTTTTACCATACGTGGGCAAAAAATCATACATGGTTTTGTAAATTTTTTGTTTTTTAGCATATTAGACATTTGTAATAATTCTATCATTCCTAGTTGAGGGCTTCCAAAAGCTATTAAATCACCATCGTCAGATGTATTCAGTTTATCATATACATTGCCGAAATCATTTTTATCGAAATTTATTTTTTCTGTACCAGGTTTTGAATTATTAATAGTATACTTAACACATTGCCCAGACGCCCCAATTCCACCACATAAAGATTTTGTTTCTATCTCATTCATATTAAATGATCCATCTATGTCAACAATTTTTTTTGATGTTTGTCCAACATAATATCCTAAAATACCACATTCTAATTCATTTTGTATGTCAAGCTGACATTTCACAGAAATTTCAGGTGAATCAAAATCATCGTTTCTTATGTTTGAGTAAATACTTTTTCCTGTTATTGCACTAGCTAACGCACTGAATGCACTTTCTTTATTAGTTTTAAGATGATCAACAGAATTTGCATGAATTGCAGCGTTACTCTCTGCAAAAGCTACTTGAGTACCGCTATTTGGTATTTTATATATATCGTACGGAATGCATGAAAACGATGGCGTAACACCCATTTTTACATATGAATTATTTATGTTGTCTTGTTCGTGTATGAAATTTTCATCTATGTCTGAATTTTGTAATTGGTCAATATCGTATCCAGTGGGGTTTAATGTTGTCATAACTCTTGTTTTTGCGGTTTCACTAAACTCTGATAAAAATTTTGCGCCCGCATTTCCTATTGTGTTATAATTAACTCCAGAAACATGAGCCCATTGAATAGGAATGAGTTTAGTTGCGTCTGTAGCTTCTCCCACCGCGACAAGTATTCTATAGGCTATTTCTAAGGCGTCTCCATGGTTACCGTCCAATGCATCTTGTTCATATTTTGTTAATTCCAATGGATGATTATATTAGTAATAATGTAATTAATATAACCTTTGAATGTCGTTTATAGATCATAAAGATGATAGATATAATCAAGATTTTTACTTTGATGAAAGATACACTTCATGATGTTAATTCCTATAGATCTACTACATTAAATGAAATCCATAAAACTAGCAATGGAGATCCTTTCAACATATTAATTGCGACGGTACTTTCATCAAGAAGCAGAGATAAAAATACTTCCAGAGTAGCAAAAAAATTATTTGCAAGATACAAAACTCCAAAAACATTATCAGATGCCGATATATTAGAAATAGAAAAAATAATAAAATCTATTGGGTTTTATCATGTGAAATCTAAACGAATTAAAAAAATCGCTCATATAATACATAAACAATATAATAATAAAGTGCCTGAGAAAATGGAAGAGCTAATTAAATTACCAGGCGTGGGAAGAAAAACAGCCAATTGTGTATTGGTATATGCTTTCAACAAACCAGCAATTCCGGTTGATGTTCATGTTCACAGGATTTCAAATAGATTGGGTTTGATTCAAACAAAAAATGTCGAAGAAACTGAATTAGAATTAATGAAGGAAATACCTAAAAGTAATTGGATTAAAGTAAATGAGATATTTGTCAAGTATGGGCAGAATGTGTGTTTACCTATTTCACCGTTATGTAAATTATGTAAGCTTAATCATCGTTGTAGATATAATAATACACATCATGAACGTTTTGTGAATATTAATAAGAGCAAAACTACGCAGCCTATAGAGCCTACTAGATAGAATGGAAATAAATGGTAAGGGTTTTGTGCAGGATCTCCAGACATGAATTCCAATATCAAACTACCAGAAGATACATAATCATCGTGGTTATTATTAGATGTTTTATCTATGTTATAATACAACACAGAGAAATTTCCAATATCCAAGTTAGATAAAACTATTCTTTCACCATTATTAACAGTCAAACCAGCACGTTCTGTATATGTAATTATAATATTTGTATCTCTAATCCAACCTCGATCAAGTTTGTGGTATGGTACTAAATATTGGTTATCCGAAGTCAACATTCCAACCCAAAATTTATTTTGTTGTGGGCCTCCACCCATTCCTATTTCAATAAACTTATTTTGGTCTTGTGAATCATAAAATCTAATTATTACATCAGTACCACTATCATAAACTAAATTATTTGTTAAAGAGATTTGCCAGCTTATGGAGTGAGATTTATCTAATTTAATTTTTTTGCAATAATTAGAATTGTTATTAAATTCCTCATATGTTATTTCTTCAGTATGCAATATTAATGATGGATTTAGTTGTTGTCCATGAACTATAGTTATAGGTATTAGCCACAGGATTAAGAGATAATGATACATTAAACTACAAGGCATAGTGATTGAAATAAAAAGCTAATCCACGAATGGATCTTTATGATCTATTATTATTTTAGATATTTCAGGGCGCATTATGTATTTTGAAGGGATTATTTTTTGAGTTATCATTTGTCTGAGATTAGTTCCGCTAACTTGATTATGGTTTCGCACATCATGTGGGCATACCTTAGAATTAGTAAAAGACAAACACAATGTACAATAGAAAAATGTGGGGAAAAAAATGGGTTTTATTTTAAGATCTTGATAATAATCAAAGATTTGTTGTGCAGTAAAAGGTTTATAATAATTACCAACACCAGCATGATCTCTTCCGATTATTATGTGAGTACACCCATAATTTTGTCTCATTATTGCATGATGTATTGCTTCTTTAGGCCCAGCATATTTCATGTCTGTATGTAATGTAGCTAGTTCGCATGTATTATTTGAATAATATAGATCAATCAATGTTTCATATGATTTGATTATAATATCATCTTTAAAATCTCCAGTTTTTTTCTTTCCTATTAAAGGATTGATAAATAATCCATCATGGTTCACTAGAGCAGTCTTTTGCATCATCTCATGAGCTACGTGTGGAGGGTTTCTTGTCTGGAAAGCAACTATAGAATTCCAACCTAGTTTTTTAAATTGAGCACGTGTTTCTATTGGAGTTTTTCTATGAGCTCTATTTGTATCATATGGTCTTTCTAGATAATCTATTTTACCACCTACTAAAAATTTTTTCAGTAATGAAGTTTTTTGGACTCCAGGATGGTGCATATCATTAGTAAGATAAATTTTATCCATGATTTGTTTTTTATCATAAGTATAAACTTCGTCAACATGTAAAATTGCAATATTGTTATAGGGAGTCTTCAGGAGCACATCTGATTTTTGTATTTGTTTTGCTGTAGTTTCATCAACATCCATTATTATGGGGATCGTCCATGATAATCCATTCTCTAGTGCGCCATGTTGTACCACACTTTCAAAATCATGTTTACACATAAATCCTTCTAATGGACTAAATACACCATCAGATATGTTTTCAACATCGTTAGCTAATTCATGGTTTATTTGTAACTGAAATAAATCTTTAATATCTACATTTTTTGAAATACGGTTTATTAATTTTCCTCCATGTGGTTCAATAGCAACATGAGACAAATCTATTTAGCGTGATCAAGATGAAGACCACATTCTTTGTCAGATTGTTGCTCCCACCACCATCTTCCTGCTCTAAGATCTTCTCCATTTTTTATAGCCCTAGTGCAAGGTTCACATCCTATGCTTGGATAACCTAGATCGTGTAATTTATTGTATACAAGATTATTTGATTTTATGTAGTCCCAGGTGGTTTGCCAATCCCAATGTACTATAGGATTAATTTTAATAATATCATTATGTTGTGTGTCAATCTCTATGCGATTAGATGAGTTTCTGTTATTAGTTTGATCGCTTCTAATTCCTGTAATCCAACAATCCAATGTAGATAAAATTTTGTTAAGTGGATGTACTTTTCTTATCCCGCAACAAAGCTTTCTGTTGTCTTTGCTATCATAAAAAAGATTGGTTCCAAAATTGTTAGTCATTTCAATAACTTCGTTAGCATCTGGAAAAGTAATTTCTATATTTATATTATATTTATGTCTTATAGCATCCATCACATCATAAGTCTCTTGATCTAGTCTCCCAGTATCTAACGTGAATATTCTGGCGTTTTTGTTAATTTGCATCAACATATCAATTACCACGACATCTTCCGCACCAAAGCTAGAAGCAAAAGCTAATTTTGGATGGAATTGATTATTTGCCCATTTGAGAACTTCTATAGGATCTGTTAATTCTGTTTTTAATTTTTGAATTTGTGATGATGTTAACATGTAATAATTTCAATACAATATGTTTTATAAATTATTATAATTTTAAAATTATAAGCAACTAAATGTAAGTAATATAATGGATAATTCATGTGTGATTATTTTTCCGTCTATTTATTCTTTAAATAGATTACAAATGTTAAAATGTAATATCAAAAAAACTCTTGAACTACAAAACCAAAAATTTAATACGATAAAAATAGATGGAAAAATCATAGTAGTATATGCTAATGATCCTGTATTTGCATCTTCCACTATCAGTATGTTAACAGGAATAAATAAAGTGGCAATAGCAAAAAAAGCAAGCAATAAATTTAATATTGTTACTGATGAGATTGCGAATGTAGCTTCTGACCTATTGTTAAACAATGAAAAATTCTATATCAAGGTTAGTGGCGATATTTCAACAAATGCTGCAAACGATATAGAAATTGCTTCTACTTCATCAATAATTAGTAAAACTAAAAATAGAAATATAAAGCCAGACAAAGAAGATAAATGTGATAAAGTAATTTATATTCACGTTACAAAATCTAGCGCATATATTTGCATATTTGTAGACAATGGAATTGGCGGGCATCCTTATAATTCACAAAACGACAAAGTAGTTTGTTGTATATATAACAAAATTTCTTCTGTAGCATGTTTAAAATGTATGGAGGCCGGATTCGATGTTAAAATAATAGTCTATTATCAAAATTATTCAGAATTAATAAAATTAGTGAAAATAACAAATAAGATGGTTGCACGAATACCTAAAAAAAATATAGAGTTAGAATTTTTCAATACAAATAACAAGATCAAATTTTTGGATTTTTTATGTATATCAAATATAATTTCTATTAAAGTAGCAAAAATATACAATATAAGAAAAGTGTTATTAACATTATCTCCAAATCTTTGTAACGTGGAGATAACAGATCATTTTACCGAATATATTTATAAAAATAGGCTAATTCCACTACTACCCCTAGCAGGATATGAATTAATAAATAATCATATAAATACAGAAGTAAATAAACTATTAAAATTAAAAATTGGCAATATCAAAAATTATTCTATTTATGAAAAAACTGCTAATGAAATATTTCATAGTGGTAAAAAAATCATAGTCAAAAATGATCTTGATAACACACATAATATTATAGACGGATTAAAAAATTAGTTTACGAGATATGAAAAAAATTGCCGAATTCATATACCCATGGGGAAATGGGCATTACCAAAGGATGATGACTCTTAATAACGAATTGTTAAAATACATGGGACATAATGATGCTCAATTTCACTTCATTAGTATGGATCATGTATATGAGAAATTAATAGAAAGATTTCCTCAAAAAAAAGAATTTATACATAAGATATTAATGCCAGTACCAATCGATGGAAAAAAAGGCCCAAGTACACTATTTTCATTACTTAACCTATTAATTCCAATATCAAATAAGCCACCATTACTAAAACAGATATTTCAATATTTGGTAAATGAAGCCAAACTATATGATGAAAAAAAATTTGATTTGGTTATAAACGATGGAGACATAGGTTCAAACGTATTAGCTCGAAAACGTAAAATAAAAAGCGTGTTTATCACAAATCAATTTATGCCAAAATTATGGAAATCTCATTTTTATTTTTTGCCGTCATTATTATTTATTTCTAAACAAATATCTAAAGCTGAAGAAATATTTGTTGCTGACTCTCCTCCCCCATATACAATATGTGAATATAACTTGAATTTTACAGACGAAATTAAAAAAAAAGTTACGTATGTAGGACATTTTGCGAATAAGACTAACATAAACAAATTATCTAAAATATACGAGTTACTACACGGTAATGATTTTGGTTATTGGATGCGTACTGGTAATAAATCTACAAATGACTTTACTGGAAAACGATATAATGAAATTTTCAATGATCATGAAATGAGGAATGAAAAAAGAGTCATATCGTATGCACGGAACAACAAAAATATAAATCGCGTTGTAGATATGAATGGTAATGAATATTCAATTATAGATGCAATTGAAAAAAAGATAGAATGGAAACAAATCGATATTGGGTATTTGACAGAAAATGAAAAACAAATTGTTTTGAACTTGTGCAAATATGCTGTCGCGAATGGTTCTCATACTACGATAGGAGAGATTGTAGGCGCAAATAATAAACCAGTAATTGGAATTCCTGTGTATGATGAACATACGAACCAATTAAAATGGATTCAGGATAGAGGTTTGGGCATATTGGCTAATAATAAAAAACAAGTCATTAAAGCTGTTTTAAATATCAAAAATGATTATAATAAATATTTAGAACGGATCTATGATTTTTCCAAAAATTTTGTTAGTGATGGAGCTAAAAATGCTGCTAGAATAATAAATAATATGTTATGAAAAAGAATAATAAAGATTACCTATAATTTGTATAAGGCATGTTAGTTCGATGGGCAAGCTGACATTAGGATGATGAGTATACAAACATGTCATAATTTAAAAAAAAGTTTGTGGTAACGCTTTTATGCAAAAAAGTCTTTTTTAAGAAGTATTGCCAAGTTGCCCAGAATGTATTGCAAAAGAAAAAAAATTATTACATGATCAAAACAAGACTGAAGTTGAAATAAATGAAATAATTGATAAATCATCATTTATAATGAAGTTTGATGTAGTTACCAAACATTTTATTTGTAAAAAATGTGGTCTTTATGCAACAAGAGAACAAATTAATGATATACATGATAAATTAAATAATCGTAAAATAACTCGAGAAGATAAACAATATGAATATTTGAATTGGTGGCAACGTAGTAAAAAAGACAAAGAAAAATTAAAACAATGATGATGTTATTAGACTGATTTGTTTATTATTAACAATCATTTTTTAGCATATTTACTTAACGCTAATTTAACTAATAAGAACCATGTAATGGCTATTGGTATGTGATAAGTAGAAATTCTCCACACTATGATACCATTCCACAGCATTTTATCTTTTGACAATTCAAAATCTAATGTATCATGATTTTCTAAATATGCCCATATACCCAATTCAGCAAGTCCAGATCCACCTACAGTTATTGGCATGTTACCAATAGCATTAGATGCCATAACAGCCAAAACAGAATCAAAAATATGTACATCATAGTTTATACTATGTGCTATGAATATGAATGACATACCATAAAATGACCATGCTACAAGTGACAAAATAAAAGATATTATGAATGTTTTTTTCATTTTACGAGTGTGTAAATTATCTTGACTTATTATGCAAATATCTTTTATCCAAAGATTTGTTTTGTAAATATATTTTCTACCACGCTTTTTTCCTAATTTTATTATTAATATAGATATGAAATTAGGGACTTCAAATATTTTCTTAGATGAAAAAAAAAACAATACTGTCCATAATGATATTACTGGAATACTTGTAAGTAAAACCAAAGATCCTATAAAAATAGAACCTTGCAAAAGTGCAAAGATGCCAGAGATTATTGCAAAAACCCCTGCAGCTATTACTTCAGTAACTATTTCCACTATAGTCATCCACGAAGCTTTTCCTGTGGGAACTTTTTTTTTCTTTAACCAGGCTATACGTACTATTTCGCCACCAACGAACATAGGCGTAGTAAATGTAACAAATTCACTGCCCATTCTAATTAGAATTATTTTCCAAATAGTGTCTATTTTACCAAAAAATGAATTTAATACATAATTAAATTTTATTCCTTGTATGATTAATCTTACAATGATGAATGAAGATGCCACTACGAAAGGCAAAATACCTATAGACATGATATCGTTTATACCTATATTAAATTGAAAAATAATTATCACAAATGGAA
>WTHC01000023.1 GCA_011523285.1 Nitrosopumilaceae archaeon
CTACAAATTACTACAATACAAAAAATAATCAATAATACTATAAACTTTTCCATAATGTGCTAACTCAATCTTAATATTATAATCATATATTAGTTTTGGCTAACTTTTTTAACATTGGCTAAGTTTTAAATATGTTAAAATTATGATTTTAAATATGCATACCAAATTATATTTATTTTCAACTGTAGTAATTATATTGAGTTTATATTTTGTATTTGAACATATTACATCTGCACAAGTTGAAATAACGAATGATTTAGATAAACATAATATTACAAAAAATTCATTTGCGTTGAACCCAATGGAAAGTGTAGATTTGCTCGATTTTGATGCTGAAGAATATTTATACGATTTTGATTATGGTGATGTAACCAAATATGAAACTTTCACTTTACGCGAATTCACCATCGTTGCTGAAGATAATATGATGATGGAAATTTCTCCAGGTGTATTTTTTAATGCTTGGACATTCAATGAAAGTGTTCCTGGCCCTACTATCCGAGTCACTGAAGGTGATCATGTTCGTATAAACTTTATTAATAATGGTAGTAATGATCACACACTTCATTTCCATGGTGTACACGATGCTGAAATGGATGGCGTATTTGAAGTTGTAGGTCCAGATGGTAAATTTGTTTACGAATGGGTTGCATCTCCAGTAGGAATACACCCATATCATTGTCATGTAATGCCATTAGAAGAACATATTGGCCATGGCTTGTATGGTGTTTATATTGTAGATCCAAAAGAAGGTAGACAACAAGCTGAAGAGATGACCATGGTGCTAAATGGATTTGATACTGATTTTGATATGGAAAATAATTTTTATGCCGCAAACACAATCCCATTTTATTACCATACAAAACCAATTGAAATAAACACCAATGAATTAATTAGAATTTATGTGGTAAATATGATTGAATTCGATCCAATCAATAACCTACATTTGCATGGAAATCTTTATAATTACTATCCCACT
The DNA here is from genome assembly GCA_011523285.1 of Nitrosopumilaceae archaeon. Taxonomy (GTDB): domain Archaea; phylum Thermoproteota; class Nitrososphaeria; order Nitrososphaerales; family Nitrosopumilaceae; genus WTHC01. The sequence continues at coordinate 980 of WTHC01000023.1, forward strand.
GGAACTGATTCTATCCCTTCTAGTTTTACAGACATGATCACTTTATCTCAAACTGAGCGTGGAATAATTGAATTTGAATACTCATTACCAGGTAAATATCTTTTTCATGCACATAAAGTAGAATTTTCTGAAAAAGGCTGGACAGGAATAATATCAGTTAAATGATCTAGAAATTGGTATTGACATTATCACGAACCAAATATGCTGTAATGTTGCCTCTAATTTTAATTGTGTTGATGGTGTTGTGCTTTGATCATATCTCAATTACGGAATTAGGCGTACCATTACCAAAAATAACTATCGAGAAAATTAATTTTATAGATTCTGAAATATTAGTAACTGTAAGAAACACCGGCCATATACCAATTAATATAGTTATGGCAGATGTTAATGATCGTATACAAAATGCCATCATTGAACCTAACTCTAATTTAAAAAGATTTGATACTGCATTAGTACACATACCATTTGAATGGGATGAATCTAAACCATATGTAATTGGTTTAACAACAGAAGATGGTCTTAGATTTACAAAAGAGATAAAATCAGCATTTCATTCTTTGTATCCAAGTCTAGATATTATATTATTATTGACATCTTTAGGGATTTATGTGGGAATATTTCCAATCCTTATAGGCCTATCATGGCTACCATTGATGAAACAATTAAAGAAAAAATATAATTTCTTTCTATCTTTAACTGTTGGATTATTACTTTTTCTAGTTATAGATACAATGATCGAACTATCTGATTTATCTACAAATATTGATGTCGGTAATAGTCCTATGATGATATTGATGATTATCATATTGACTGTTTTTGGATTACATTACCTTGATCATAAGATAATATGCCTTAGATATGAAACAAAAACTATACCTACAGCTGCTATGGCATTGATGATTTCTATTGGAATTGGATTTCATAACTTCGGAGAAGGTGTGATGATAGGTACATCAATAAATTTAGGCGAATTTGCATTAGGGAATTTTTTAATAATTGGGTTTGCGTTGCATAATGTTACTGAAGGTATAGCAATAGCTACTCCACTAACTAAAGAAAAAATATTGATTAAAAACGTACTTGTTTTGTTAGTAATATCTGGCACTCCGACAATATTTGGACTTCTACTAGGTGGGTTTACAAACTCCATAATGGCAAATATTATATTCATTTCAATTGGAGTAGGATCAGTAATTTACGTAATAGCCACTATAGTAAAACAGTTACATAAACAAAATTACGTAGTAAATCAAAATGCTATGGTTGGAATTGTTTTTGGAGTGTGTGTTATGTATTTTACAAGTATTCTTATCTAAGTAATTAATACATCGTTAATATATGCAAACAAATTTAATAAATCTTTAATATTGATTATTTCAATACAAAATAAGAAATGACTAACAATAACTACCAAAAAATGTTAATATTTTCTGTTTTGGCAGTGTTACTGTTAAACCCCACGTTAGTTAATTCAGAAGATACGGTCATTTCAGTTGTTACCGATTATACATCATACGATGCAGGGGAGATGATTAACATTATGGGAAAAATAAATCTGACGTCTAATATTGATTCAACTCCAATAATACTTCGAATAATTGATAATAACGATAACGTTGTTACTGTAGATCAATTTACTCCTGATAGAGACGGTGTTTTTCAAAAATCATATTTGACATCTGGGCCATTGTGGAAATCTTCTGGAGAATATTTCATAATTATAAACTATAGCACATATAAAAATCAAACATCGTTTTCATTAAATAACGATGATGATAAAAACGATTATAATTTATCCTTACAAAATTTAAAAAATACACTTGTAGATGATACAAACGATACTTCACAACTAACAAACGATACTTCACAACTAACAAACGATACTTCACAACTAACAACAGAATCTATAGTATGTGGTCCTGGAACTATTGAAAAAGATGGTATGTGTATTCCAGAGGTAGATAAAGAACCTATTGGTGGTGGAGGCTGTCTAATAGCTACTGCAACATATGATTCAGAATTATCATCACAAATACAATCTCTAAGGCATATACGTGACGATGTGGTATTAAATACGCAATCAGGACAAACATTCATGCAAGTTTTTAATAATTTCTATTATTCTTTTTCTCCATACGTCTCTGATTTAGAACGCAATAACCCAATATTCAAAGAAACAGTCAAGATATTTATATCTCCGTTATTGTATTCTCTTTCCATTTTAAATGACCAGATTAAATCTGAGCATGAAATGATCTTTTATGGAATTGCAATAATATCATTCAATATTTTAGTGTATTTTATTCTACCATTTACTGTATTAGATCAAATTAAGAAAAGATTATTATGTCATAAGTAAAGTTCTCTAAATATCTATATCTGAGTTATTGATACGAAAATAATATTGGCAAGAATAAACATTGATGAAATTTATAACATGAATTGTCTAGACGGAATGAAATTAATACAATCAAATAGCGTAGATTTAATAATCACTGATCCGCCATTTGCAATAAATTTCAGCACACAAAAAAGAAATTATAATAGACGTGATGATAACATCATACAAGGATATGAAGAAATAAAACATGAAAAGTACTATGATTTTACATATAGGTGGATGATTGAAGCATTTCGTGTATTAAAGAAGTCGGGAAGTATGTATGTTTTCTCTGGATGGAATAACCTAAATGATATTTTGACTGCTTTAACTACTGTTGGATTTATTACTGTTAATCATATTATTTGGAAATATCAATTTGGTGTAGTAACTAAGAATAAGTTTGTTACATCTCATTATCATTGTTTGTATGTTTGTAAAAATTCCAGATACAGACAATTTTTTTCGCATGCAAGGTATAATAAGAATACCAAGTCTAAAGATGGTAAAAGCTTACACTATATGGATAAAGAAGATGTTTGGAATATAAAACGTGAATATTGGATTAATAAACTAAAAACGCCTACTAAATTACCATTTGAATTAATTAAAAAAATTTTAGAATATTCTAGTGTAAAACACAATATTGTATTAGATCCATTTTTGGGGTCTGGACAAGTTGCTGTTGTAAGTAAAATGTTAAATAGACATTATTTGGGGTTTGAGATTGTGAAAGATTATTATAAATTTGCCAAAACACGCTTACATGAAATAAATATCAAAAAAAAATTTCCAAAATATAAATAATCATTAGATTGTAACGATTGATTTATTTAAAAAATGAAAAAAATTGATGGGTTAGTATCGTGTGAACATGTTAAATCTAGATCTAGTAGTCATCACAATTATGGATGTCACTGCAATTGCTAAAATAAATATTGCAATACTTCCAAATTCTGGCACTACGAACGTTCCTATGATTTCTATTTCTTCAGCTCCATCTGGAAATGGAATTTTTAGTGTTCTGTCTGTAGTTGTTGTTGTTTCCTCAAAATTAACTTCGTTTCCATCTACTAGTACAATAAATACATCGTCATTAATATCATCTTTAGAATCAATTAATTCTCTCAATAGATTAATTGTGATAGATCCAGATTCATAGGTTTTCATAATTATATTTAAAGATAAGTTGTTAGGATCCGCTATCATTTCTAATATTTTGCCATTTGTTATTGTATATGGAATGATAATGCTATTGCCATCATTAACATTAATTTTGTATATTTGGTTTTTTTCATATGTGTATGTTTTAAATTCTATACTTGTTTCAGCTACATGTTTTCCATAAAATACATCTATAAAATAAGTTCCACTATTTTTCCAACCTTGGCCATCTGCAATTATTGATTCTACAAAGCTATAATCTTTAGCAACATCAATTTGTGAAATATGGACCATATTATCATCATAAATAACTCGTAATGTTATAGGCGTATTTGATATGGTTGATTTCACTTTTCCAGTAATAGTTATTTGTTCTCCAACATCATATTGTTTTTTGTCTGTATTGACTTGTATAAATGGAGATTCTGCATATACGTAAATTGGCATACATAGAACTAACATAATGACAAAAATACATTTCATAACACTAACCCATATTAGTCATATAATGGTATTTGGATTATACAGAATTTAAAACAACATTGATTTCCAAAATATAAATAATCATTAGATTGTAACGATTGATTTATTTAAAAAATGAAAAAAATTGATGGGTTAGTATCGTGTGAACATGTTAAATCTAGATCTAGTAGTCATCACAATTATGGATGTCACTGCAATTGCTAAAATAAATATTGCAATACTTCCAAATTCTGGCACTACGAACGTTCCTATGATTTCTATTTCTTCAGCTCCATCTGGAAATGGAATTTTTAGTGTTCTGTCTGTAGTTGTTGTTGTTTCCTCAAAATTAACTTCGTTTCCATCTACTAGTACAAAGAAATCATCATCAGCATCTCCTATTTTTGCATCTATTGTAGTTCTAGGTAATGTTATGCTGAGTTCTCCGGCGTTATTAGTTTCAATTGTTGCAACTAATGAATTTGCATCTTCTATCGGTGTTATTTTTGTTACTTCTCCATTTGTAATCTCATATCCAATGACTATGTCTGTATTTTCGATTGATATTGTGGGTCCTTTTGGTGTTGTTGCAATTGTTGATTCGCCGCTACCAAATTCAAATGTTGTTTCATTAGTTCTTGATTCTGTCCCATACAGGACTTTTACTGTATATATGCCTGAAGATTTCCACAATCCTCCACCAGCTGTTAGCTCTGTTGAGAATTTGTTATCGTCATTAACGTCAATTTGTTTTACTGTTACAAGATTTCCATTTGCAGCTATTATTTGTAGACTAACTGGAAATCCTGATAGTTTTTCTTTAACTTCACCAGTAATTTTCACCACATCTCCATTATCATATGATTCTTTATCTGTAGTGACAACTATTGGCTCTATTATTTGCGCAAAAGTCGGTGTTCCACTAATGCTTGCAATTAAAACTGCAAACACAGCGAATATTTTCTTATTAATCATCGTGAATACGGGTTAAATTAATACTATTTAACCTTACGGAAATATATTAAATTTTTAGTACGTATATATTGCACATCATTAATAAACAAATCATTGTTTATACAAATTACTGAGGTGAAACCTTGAACAAAGGCACGCCAATTGATATATCTAATCACATTTATGTACCAAAACACGAGATAATTTCAAAACAAGAAGCTGAAAAAGTACTCCAAAAATTTAATTGTAAACCTACAGAATTACCATTGATATTTGAAAATGATCCTGCCATAATAAAACTTGGCGTTAAACCTGGGGATCTAGTCAAAATAACACGTAAAAGTGCTACTGCTGGTGAGAGTCTATATTATAGATATGTGGTGGAAGTCTAATTATGAATTCTAAAGATCGTTGGCCTATAATACAAGACATATTAAAACGTGAAGGTATAGCTAGACAACATCTAGATTCTTTTAATGAATTTTTAGAACATGGACTTCAAAGTATAATAAATGAAGTAGATCAAATTGAAATTGAAAATTCTGAATATCCATATTATATACAATTAGGCAAAGTTAAATTACAACAACCAAGAATGATTGAACTAGACGGCTCTATAACACATACCACTCCCACTGAAGGTAGATTGCGTAATGTATCTTATGCTTCGCCATTAATGATGGAAACAAGTGTAGTTGAAGATGGCAAAGTATTGGAATCTCGTTTTATACATGTTGGTGATATGCCAGTTATGGTAAAATCTAATGCTTGTATACTACATAATTTTTCTCGCCAAAAACTCATTGAACATGGAGAAGATGCGCATGATCCTGGAGGATATTTCATAATAAATGGTTCTGAAAGAGTTATTGTTGGATTAGAAGATCTCTCTTATAATAAAATAATAGTAGAAAAAGATACAATTGGAGGTAATTTGATATTTAAATCTAAGGTTTATTCATCTATAGTAGGTTATCGTGCAAAATTAGAACTTATTCTCAAAAATGATGGATTAATAGTATCTCGAATACCAGGTTCGCCAGTAGATATACCAGTTATTATTTTAATGCGTGCATTGGGATTAGAATCAGATAAAACCATTGCATCTGCAGTTTCTTTAGTCGACGAAGTCCAAGATGAATTAGAAGGGTCATTTGAGAAAGCTGGTGATATACATACATCAAAAGATGCTATTACCTATATAAGTAAAAGAATAGCGCCAGGAATGTTAGAAGAATTTCAAATTAAAAGAGCTGAAACATTATTGGATTGGGGATTACTCCCGCATTTAGGCAAACATCCTGAAAATAGAAAAGAAAAAGCTCAATTCATAGGAGAAGCTTCATGTAAACTATTAGAATTAAAGCTAGGGTGGATCGAACCTGACGATAAAGATCATTATGGTAATAAAGTAATAAAATTTGCTGGTCATATGTTGGCTGATCTATTTAGAACTGCATTTAGAAATTTAGTACGTGACATGAAATACCAATTAGAAAGATCTGGTCAAAAACGTGGTATCAACGCAGTAGCAGCTGCAATTAGACCAGGTATAATCACAGACAAACTAAATAATGCTATAGCTACCGGAAACTGGGGCCGTGGTAGAGTTGGAGTTACACAACTATTAGATCGAACTAACTATTTATCTACAATTAGTCATTTAAGAAGATTACAATCTCCGTTAAGCCGCACACAACCTAATTTTGAAGCTAGAGATCTACATGCAACGCATTTTGGAAGAATTTGTCCGAGTGAAACACCTGAAGGTTCTAACTGTGGTTTAGTTAAAAACTTAGCTCTGTCTGCAATAATATCAATTGATGTACCATCAAACGAAATAATTGAAAAACTATATGAATTAGGTACAATTTATTTTTCAGATGCAACTGATGATATTAAAGAAAAAAGTACTAGAATATTTGTTGATGGGAAATTAATAGGCTATCATATTGACGGAGATAAGCTTGCTAAATCTTTACGTGATTTGCGTCGTAATTCTCATATTCACCCTCACATTAGTATATCTACATATACTTCTCAAATAAAATCAGCAACACGTAGATTGTATGTAAATTGTAATGCTGGTAGAGTTCTAAGACCATTGATAGTGGTTGAAGATGGTAAATCTTTATTGACTAAAGAATTATTAGATAAAATAACCAAAAAACTACTTTCATGGAATGATCTATTGCGTATTGGTGTTATAGAACTTATAGATGCAAATGAAGAAGAGAACTGTTATGTGGCAATTAATGAAGATAACTTAAAAATATATACGCATTTGGAAATATTCTTATCTACAATATTGGGTGCAGGAGCTTCTGTAATTCCATATCCAGAACACAATCAATCTCCACGTAATACATATGAAGCTGCCATGGCAAAACAAAGTCTAGGTTTTTCTACACCTACAATGAATACCAATACTTACGTTAGACAACACTTTATGCTGTATCCGCAGACACCGATAGTTACAACCAAAGCTATGAGCTTACTAGGACTAGATGAAAGACCTGCCGGACAAAATTGCGTTGTTGCTGTTTTGCCATTCGATGGATATAATATAGAAGATGCAATAGTTCTAAGTAAATCTTCAGTTGATCGAGGATTAGCGCGCACATTCTTTTATAGAATATATGATGCTGAAGCTAAACAATATCCTGGTGGAATGCGTGATAATTTTGAAATACCAAATGCAGAAGAAAATATACGAGGATATAAAGGAGAAAAATCTTATAGATTACTAGAAGAAGATGGGATAGTGACCACAGAATCGCCAGTTCTTGGCGGAGATATATTAATTGGAAAAACAAGTCCTCCTAGATTTATGGAAGAATATAGAGAATTTGAAACTGGTGGTCCATATAGAAGAGATACATCAATTGGAGTTAGACCTTCAGAAACAGGTGTCGTTGACACTATAGTGATGACTCACTCAAATGAAGGTGGCAAAATGTATAAAATAAGAGTTCGTGACATGAGAATTCCTGAAATAGGAGACAAATTTGCATCTAGACATGGACAAAAAGGTATATTGGGAATATTGGCTAACAATGAAGATCTACCATATACAGCTGATGGTGTAGTTCCAGACGTACTTATAAATCCACACGCCTTCCCTTCCAGAATGACTGTAGGCATGTTTCTGGAATCTGTAACCGGAAAAGCGGCTGCATTGCGTGGCATGCAATTTGATGGATCTGCGTTTGTAGGAGAAAAAATGGATCAAGTTAGAACTACATTAGACGCAGCTGGCTTCAAATACTCTGGAAAAGAAATAATGTATGATGGAAAAACTGGAAAATCATTTCCAGTGGAAATTTTTATAGGTATTGTTTACTACCAAAAATTACATCATATGGTTGCAGATAAAATACATGCTCGAGCTAGAGGGCAAGTCCAAATGTTGACTAAACAACCTACAGAAGGACGAGCTCGTGGCGGTGGATTGAGATTTGGTGAGATGGAACGTGATTGCTTAATTGCTTACGGAGCATCTATGATACTAAAAGATAGATTATTAGATGAATCTGACAAATCTGAAATCTTTGTCTGTGAAAGATGTGGGTTGGTAGCTTATTATGATATGAAACAACGGAAATATATTTGTAGAATATGTGGAGACAAAGCTAAAGTTTCTTCTGTCTCTGTAGCATACGCATTTAAATTGTTATTGCAAGAAATGCAAAGTCTGAATATAGCTCCTAGACTTCTGATCAAAGAAAAAGTATAACATGTCGCTTCACAACATGAAATCAATAAACGCAATACGATTTTCTGTTTGGTCTCCAAACGAAATCAGAAAATATTCTGTAGCTGAAATAACTGCGCCTGAAACTTATGATGAAGATGGTATGCCTGTTCAGGGTGGATTGATGGATGGACGATTAGGCACATTAGAACCTGGACAAAAATGTCTAACATGTGGAAATACTGCCGTAAGGTGTCCGGGACATTTTGGTCATATCGAACTAGCTGAACCTGTTTTACACATAGCATTTATTGATAATATCTATAAGCTATTATTGGCAACTTGTAGATCTTGTTCAAGATTAAAAATATCACAAGATGAAATAGATGAATTTGCTAAAATAACTAACAGAGATGCAGTTTATACTACTATATCTAGAAAACGAATACCAGAACAAATTTTGGAAAAATCTAAAAAGGCTAAAGAATGTCCGCATTGTGGAAAAAATCAATATGAATTAATTTTTACTAAACCTACTATTTTTATAGAGAAAACAGATGTTGGTGAAAACAGATTACTTCCTATCATCATTAGAGAAAGATTCTCACAAATAACTGATGATGATATAAAAATATTAGGTTATGACCCTGCTACTGCGAGACCTGAATGGTTTATACTACAAGCATTACCTGTACCTCCAGTCACTGTAAGGCCATCGATCATATTGGAAACAGGAATTAGATCTGAGGATGATCTTACACATAAAATGGTTGATGTGATCAGAGTTAATCAAAGACTTAAAGAAAGCAAAGAAGCTGGCACCCCTCCATTGATTGTACAAGATTTGGTAGATCTATTACAATACCATGCAACTACATATTTTGATAACGAAGTATCTGGAATACCACAAGCTCATCATAGATCTGGGAGGCCACTAAAAACTTTAACACAGAGACTCAAAGGCAAAGAAGGCAGATTCAGAGGTTCTCTATCTGGCAAACGTGTAGATTTTTCTAGTAGAACTGTAATTTCTCCTGATCCAAACTTGGATTTATCTGAAGTTGGGATCCCTGAAACTGTTGCAATGAAACTTACTATTCCAGAAGTAGTAACTGATTGGAACATGGCAAGAATGAAACAAATAATTATTAATGGGCCCAATAAACTTCCAGGTGTTAATTATATTGTTAGGCCTGATGGCGTTAAAATAAGATTAGATTTTGTAGAAGATAGATCTATAATAGCAGAAAATTTAGAAATAGGTTATCTTGTTGAAAGACATCTCTTTGATGGTGACATAGTCATGTTTAATAGACAACCTTCTTTACACCAAATGTCAATAATGGCACATCATGTACGTGTACTTCCAGGTAAAACGTTTAGATTACATCCATCTGTATGTCCTCCATATAATGCAGATTTTGATGGAGATGAAATGAATTTACATGTGCCTCAAAGCGAAGAAGCCAGAGCAGAGGCTATGTTATTAATGAGAGTACAAGATCAATTAATATCTCCACGTTATGGAGGCCCAATCATAGGTGGATTGAGAGATTTTATTACTGGCTCCTATTTATTAACTAAAGACGATACTAAGTTATCTGTGCAGGAATTCTCTAATTTAGCCATGTTAGGTGGCTTCAATGGAGAACTGCCTAAACCAATATTTAAAAACAACATTCCGATGTATTCTGGAAAACAACTATTCTCTTTGTTTTTGCCTAAAGATTTTAACTACATAATCACATCAAAATGGTCAAAAGGAACAGACGGAGCAAATCAAGACGTAGTCATTAAAAATGGCCAATTAATAAGTGGTGTTATAGATAAATCTTCAATAGGTGCAGAAGAGCCAGAAAGCGTTTTGCATAGAATAGCAAAAGACTATGGCAACGCTGAAGCTAAAACATTTTTAAACTCTGTCTTAATTATAGTAAAACAATTTATAACGCATTATGGATTTAGTTACGGTTATGCTGATCTAGAATTAACTCAAAAAGTACAACAAAATATACTGTCCGAAATAGATAAGTCGTATGATAAAGTATATGATCTAATAGACCAAGCTAAAAATGGCACATTAAAATTAACCAGAGGATTATCATCTGAAGAAGCACTAGAAGCTTATATTGTAAACGAATTATCTAAAGCTCGAGATACAGCTGGTGGTATGGCTTCACAATCTTTTGATGAGACTAACGCTGGTAAAATTATGGCTATTACAGGAGCTCGTGGCTCTTCTCTTAATATAGGTCAAATGGCAGGTGCTCTTGGACAACAATCTAGACGTGGACAAAGATTACATAAAGGATATAATAACAGAGCACTATCTCACTTCCAAAATTATGATCATAACCCAGATTCTCACGGTTTTGTCAAATCTAATTATCGTGATGGGTTATCTGCATTAGAATTTTTTTTCCATGCGATGGGTGGCAGAGAAGGATTAGTTGATACTGCTGTTAGAACACAACAAAGTGGCTATATGCAACGTAGGCTTATCAATGCATTAGAACATATTAGACTAGAATACGATGGAACTGTTCGCGATCCTCATGGACATATCATTCAATTTCTATATGGTGAAGATGGCATTGATGTAGCTAAAAGTGATCATGGTGAATCTTTTAACATTAATAGATTGATAGATTCCCAAAAAATTGTAGATTTAGGTAATAAAGCTTCACAAAATGAAATTAATTCAATTGCAAAAAAATACACTAAGTCATTCAACCCTAGACTTAAAAAAATTGTTTTGGAATCTCTATTTTCATCATCACTTAGTGTTGAAGGAATTGAAAAAGTATGTAAAAAAGGATTGGATTTATATAACAAAGCTAAAGTAGAACCTGGACAAGCTGTAGGTATAATCACGGCCCAATCTATCGGAGAACCTGGAACGCAAATGACATTACGAACTTTCCATTTTGCTGGAATTCGTGAACGAAATGTAACTCTGGGTTTGCCAAGACTGATCGAATTGGTAGATGCTAGAAAAAAACCTGTTACTCCAACTATGGATATTTTCTTAAGTGAAAAATCAAAGTCATCTCGTGAAGATGCAATTCAAACAGCTCGAAACATACTCCAAACTAAAGTTAGTTCGCTTGTTTCTAATACGGAAACTGATTATGCTACTCAGATCACTTTAAATTTCAATAAATCTAGATTACGTGAACGAGATTGCAGTATTGAAGACATAAAAACCATATTACAATCAAATAAAAAATTTAAGATCGAAAGTGATAACGAAAATTCTTTGATATTTAAGTTAGTTGGTACTAATGATGCTCCATCTGTGATATCTATTAAAAATAAAATCCTTAATACTACTGTAAAAGGAATAACAGAAATAGAACGTGTTACTCTAGTTCAGAAAAATGATCAATGGGTTATTCAAACCACAGGTTCTAACTTGTCAAAAGTACTTGAAATAAGTGGAATAGATACTAAAAGTGTTAGAACAAATAACGTTTCAGAAATTGCAGCTACTTTAGGTATTGAAGCTGCAAGAAATGCACTCATAGACGAATTAACATCTACATTGGAAGATCAAGGACTTGAAGTTGATATAAGGTATATTATGCTTGTAGCAGATCTTATGTGTTATAGAGGCTATATGCAACAGATAGGTAGACATGGTATTGCTGGTACTAAAGATAGTGTACTAGCAAGAGCTGCATTTGAAATAACCGTTCCTACAATATCACACGCAGCTCTTTCAGGAGAAATAGAAAAACTCAAAGGCGTAACAGAAAATGTCATCGTTGGTAGTAACATACCGATAGGAAGCGGAATAGTTAATGTTTACATGAATATATAATCTAAACAAAAAAAATAATTAATAATTGATTTATAGTTTTATAATATTATATTGAAATTAATGTTATTCTGTAACCTATAAATGTCAATAACGCAGTATCTTCATAAAAATGACACAATTATTAGAAAAAATAGTTAGAAATGCAATTGCAGAGAACAAATACATATTTGGCTCAAAACAAATACTTTCATCCATACAAAACTCTAAACTGATAATAATATCTAAATTGATAGATAATCCGATTTTAGTTAAAGTAATACATGAAGCTAAAAAAGAAAATATACCTATAATAATCATACAAAACCATAACTATAAAATAGAAAAAATTTGTGGGATTCAATTCAGAGCTTCTGTTATGTCAATAACATCCATTAATGATCAAAATATTAAGTTACTTTTACAAGAATCACAAAATATAGACTCTAAATCTAATAATTCATCGTATAAGTTTAAATGAGAGCCTAAGGCACTTACATATAATTGGTAATCATATGCCGCAAACTATTAAATTGACTACAGATCAAATGCGATTGTTGTCATTATTTCAAAATATAACTGGTGTTACAGCACGAGATTGTGTAGAAGACATCAAACAAAACCGTGTTATTTTTATTGTTAATTCTGGTAAAATGGGTCTTGCAATAGGAAAAGGCGGTTCACATATTAAATCATTACAAAATATTATCAAAAAAAATATCGAACTAGTAGAATATTCTGATAATCCAGTTTTATTCATAAAGAATATACTTAATTCTAAATTAGTATCGGAAATAAAATTAAATAAAAAAACAGATGGTTCAATGCAAGCTGTAGTTTTAGTGGACCCCAAAAAAAAAGGTATAGTGGTGGGTCGTGAAGGACGTAACGCTGATAAAGCACGCATATTGGCAAAACGATATTTCGAAATAACTAACGTCTTAATAAATAGCAACGGCAAAACTACATGGTGAGTATATTATAATATGGCGAAATCTCCGTTAGGCTTATTTGCAGGTCGCGTGTTAAAAGCTAAGCGAAAAAAACAACGCTGGTCTATATCTACATTTAAAAGAAGAGAATTTGGTTTGGATAAAAAAACTAACCCTTTATCTGGAGCTCCTCAAGCACGTGGTATCGTCCTAGAGAAAATCGGCATTGAAGCTAAACAACCAAATTCAGCTGTCCGCAAATGTGTTCGAATTCAACTTATTAAAAATGGTAAATCTGTCACAGCATTTTTGCCACGTGATGGTGCCATGAATTTTGTTGATGAACATGATGAAGTTCATGTTGAAGGAATTGGCGCCACTCAAGGAGGTGCTATGGGTGATATTCCAGGAGTTAGATATAAAGTGTTTAAAGTTAATGGCATATCTTTACATGAACTTATCATTGGAAAGAAAGAAAAACCTAGAAGATAAAATGTTCAAATCTAGCAAATTCTTATTATTTAGAAAATGGGATATATCTGAAATAGAAATAATTGATCCAGGTCTTAAAGATGTTATTTCATTAAAGCCTGTTATTATGCCACTAACATTTGGACGATCTGCATTACGAAGATTCAACAAAATAAATGTGAATATAACAGAACGATTAATCAATAAACTCATGCACTTTGGAAAAAAATACGCCAAAAACACAGGTAGAATGGGTGGTAAAAAAACACGCGTGATTAACACAATTAAAACATCTTATGATATAATATATTTAAAAACTAAAAAAAATCCTGTAGAAGTTTTAGTCAGAGCTGTTGAAAATTCTGCTCCTAATGAAGATACTACTAGAATAGTATATGGCGGTACTGTATATCATGTTTCTGTAGATATATCTCCAGTACGACGTGTAGATCTTGCACTTAAATTTATTACTAATGCTATTAAAGAAGCTACTTTTTCAAATCCTAAACCAATTGAAGAACATTTGGCTGAACAACTTATCTTGGCATGTAATAATGATCCTAATGCCCCATCTATAAAGAAAAAACGTGAACTAGAAAGAATAGCACAAGCTTCTAGATAAGATAAACAATACATAATTAATAGCCCGAGGCAGATTTGAACTGCCGTCCCCACGTATCCACTCAATTAGATCCAGAGCGTGGAATCCCTTGTCGTTATTTGACCGCTAGACTATCGGGCTATTAAACAAATTATTGAAGTTGAAACATATTAATTATTATCACCTAACACGACTTTCATGAACTGCTGTCGAATAAGAGCAATTTGATTTTAGTCTCATGTAAGGTATTAATCTATAATGGATAAAATACATGTAGTTTTCTTTAAATATAATTTCTTTATTAAGCAAAGAAATTAAACCTCTAGATGCAGAGATTATTTCAATGTTATTTTTTTTACATATTTCATTTCTTTGTTTTTGATACTGTTTTAATGTAAATGTAGTTTTATTTTGTTCTAATATTAACGGCCATACAATGTCTGTCCATGTAAATCGCCTTTTTTGTGTAGCAGTTGCATGTTTTCCTTTTTTGGTTAACATTAATAACAGTTCTTGAATTAACAATATATAATTGGCACATAATCAAAACAAAAATTCTATAAATCTACTACAAAAAAACTGGCATATAGATCCATTAATACATAGTTTTATGCTGGGACAAATAAACGAAATCCAAGATCACAAAATCAAAATTAATAAAGTAATCTTCCACATCCCGTTTTTGACTCAATTCAAAAAATTCGTTTTATGGAAATGTTTTTGGCCAGATTGTAATAATTGTTGTGATAGACAAGGACGACTTCCACTAACATCTAAGGATATAATCTCAATAAGTAAAAAAAATCAATATAATAAAACATCAGACTTTATACGTAATGAAACTTTAATCACTACATGGGATGAACAAGGCCCGCACATACAAAATGTTATGATGACAACAGTCAATCTCAAAAGGAAATTAACTGAAACTCCATATGATGACGGTAAACATATGTCATGTAGATTTTTAGACAAAAAAGGTTATTGTACATTACACCCTGTTAGGCCTGGAGTTTGTCATCTTTATCCATTTTCAGTTTGGCTAGAAAATAAAAACAATGTGATAGATGTACATTCCACCTTCCAATTAACAGGAGACTGCCCTGGATTTTATACATCTAGAAAAATCCACCCCATTAAAAATATTTTAAATCAATATTCTGATATAATATATAATTATTGCATGGATTCTAACCGGACATCGAGACAAAATTTTTCCAGTATTCTATTAAATTAAGCTCTAGCAACTTTGAGTAAATCGCGCATATTAATTTTCATACCAAATCTGTCTTCATTTGTTTTCATATATTTGAATATGGCGATCAAATCTGGTAATTGCTTCACGATGTTAAACTCATTTTTCATTTTATTGCGAACAAATTTAAAAACTTTATTATATATATTAAAATAACGTAATACTTCTTTCCTATATTTTTGATGGTCATAAATGTTTTTTATGAATATGTCAGCACAAATCATACTTGGTATTATGCCTTCTCCTAAAAGTGGATATACACTTCCTATAGATTCTCCAACACCTATAACTTTTCCACTGAAAAATGGTTCACACATATTTGGAACTGCTAGTCTTATAGGACGGCCTACTTTCTTTATTATTTTACCGCCATATTTTTTAAAGAACATTTCTGTTTCTGATACATGCGCTCTCATGTAGTCGCCTGCACCAACATGAGCAAAATGTTCGCTCAAAGGAAAGTACCATAAATATCCTGTCATATTAGTAAAAGGCTTTACATAAAAATCATCTAGAGGTAATTTTTCATATTTAATTTTGTATTGAAATGTTGGTAAATAGAAATCATTATTTATTTTTGGTAAATACATTCTATGAAATCCTGTTGTATCTAATATTAAATCATAGTTTTTTTCTAGTTCATGTAATTTTGGAACACTATTATAATTTACTTCACAT
>WTHC01000053.1 GCA_011523285.1 Nitrosopumilaceae archaeon
ATATAGATCTCGTCATCTATTCGTATTACTATTGAAATTGATTTTTATTTTGGTAATTGGTAAAAATAAAGAAATTAAACCAATTATTTTTAATATTATTGATATGTTATCAAATATTGATCCTGGAAAAAGAAACTGATACCAACTAAAAAATTCACCTAAAGCAAGTAATAATAATCCAGCAGCAACGCAAATGGTCTTTTTATTCTTTTTTTCTACATATGAAAAAATTGTTTCAATAGATCCATATATCAAAAGAATAAATGCTATTGATCTAATTATATTTTCTATATTTGATAGTGATATTAAAAAAAAAGGTAATATAGACCTAAAATATCTTTTTGTTGGAAAAAAAGATTTTATTGTATGAGAAAATGCAATAAAAAAATACCCTAAAGTTTGAAAAGAACTACCTATAATCTGGATTGTTTCATTGACGCTCACTTCTTGTAATTGACTATATGGCATATGCCTAAATACCATGACAAAAAAACCTATACCTATAGCAAAAAATGCTATGGTTAACCTAAACAATGTAGGACTTCCGATTTTGTTAAACCCGTTATATGTAATAATGCCACATATGGTACCAAGTATGAATCCAACTAAATTTAATATAAATTCTAATATTATCTCCAATTAATCATCTTGAGTTTACGCATTATGTTATTCCCAATTATCTAATGTTTCTTCAGACACATAATTAGTATTTTGGTAATCTCCTAAAATATCAGAATATTGGTTATCATTATATGCTATATATTTAATGTATTCGCTATAACTAATATTCAAGTTGCATGAACCACATTTTACATCAGTAAAATCATCTGAAAGAATAGCTGTGTTATTTGAACATTTAGGACATTTTATTTTCATACACTGAATATTTTATACAGCTATATATTGTTAGCAAAAAATAATAATAATCAAATTCTCTTCATATTTGATGAAAACTTGTACTAGATGTAAAAACACTATTCTAAATCTAGAAAATTTAGAAGCTCGTGCTGTAACATATCCATGCTGTGAAAAATGTTGGAACGAATGGAAAGAATATAGGGTCATCATAATTAATGAAATGAGATTAGATATGTCTATGCCTGATCATAGGAAAGTTCTTCAAAAAAACGAAAAAATTTTCATGGGCGTTATGTCTGAAGATGGAACAATAATAGATTTCACAGACGAAAAAAACCGAAATCCAACTCAAACAGATAAATAAGATTTTATATTATCTGGAATTAAAATAAGTACCTTTTTTCTTGCATTTGGATCTAACTCGCATATGATGTCACAAATAGTTTCTATTATAATTTGTTTATTTGTTTCATTTAACACTGTAAACACTTCTAACATACCATCCAAATTAAACTCAACCAATTTTTGTGGAGATGATATTATCTTGTGTATATATTGAGAAAATATTGTTTTTCTATTGGTATATGACATATTTGCTAATGAAATTAACCATGTTTTTAAAAGTCTTGCAAATTTATCAAACGGTATGGATGGCCCTATTTCTAATGCGTTATCAATGATCTCAGCTTGTTCTTTATTGGTAAGAATAAAAAACTCATTTAATCTCTGTTGTAAAATAGATTTCTGCAAGAAATTTGGTAGGTTTGCTAAATTCATAATTATGTTATACGCATAGTTTGATTCTGTCATATGATTGTAATATCATTGCCAAATATCATTATTAATCTAACTGTAAACATATATTTCATAATTTTACATTGTTAGATAATAATGACAGCTACCATAATTGTTGGGGGATTTTTTGGAGATGAAGGAAAAGGAAAAATAATATCATATCTTGCATTACATGATAATCCATCAATTGTTGTGCGAGGTGGTGTAGGGCCTAATGCAGGTCATACCATAATACATAATGGTAAAACGTACAAGGTCCGTATGATCCCAAGTGGATTCATTAATACAAAAACTCAAATTTTAATAGGTCCTGGTGTATTGATTAATCCTGATGTTTTAATCAATGAAATTGAACAATTGAATGTACATAAAAGAATATCAATAGATCAACAATGTGGAATAATAGAGAACAAACATTTGCACGAAGACTCATCTGATTTTCTAAAAAATAAAATAGGGAGTACTGGAACTGGTACTGGACCTGCAAATTCAGAACGAGTTATGAGGACTCTTAAATTGGCTCGAGATGTAAAATCACTTTCTACATATGTGTCAGATGTACCATATTTGATAAATTCAGCTCTAGATAAAAATAAAATAGTATTAATAGAAGGTACACAAGGAACGTATCTATCTTTATGGCATGGAACTTACCCATTTGTTACTTCAAAAGATATAACTGCATCCAGCATTTGTGCTGATATAGGGATTGGACCTAAAAGAATTGATGATGTAATAGTAGTGTTTAAATCATATGTAACCAGAGTTGGTGAAGGCCCTCTCAACAATGAACTTTCGTATTCTGAAATCCAAAGTATGGGTTTCTCTGAACACGGTACAGTTACAGGAAGACAAAGACGTGCAGCTAAATTCGATATTGAATTAGCAAAACGTGCTATTATGT
Source organism: Nitrosopumilaceae archaeon (assembly GCA_011523285.1). Taxonomy (GTDB): domain Archaea; phylum Thermoproteota; class Nitrososphaeria; order Nitrososphaerales; family Nitrosopumilaceae; genus WTHC01. The sequence continues at coordinate 2,558 of WTHC01000053.1, forward strand.
TAAATAGCGCTACTCAAATAGCCATAACAAAATTAGATATACTGTTTCCAGATTGTTTACATACTTCTACTTTTAATGATCTTAGTGCTCCTGCAAAGTTATTCATTAAAGAATTGGAAGATGCGCTTCACGTCCCAATAACGCTTATTGGTACTGGGCCTAATCTAAACGACATGATTGATTTACGAGATACCATTAAAAACTGATCCTTATTTTACATACTAACACCTGATTTAACAATTTAATCATTCGTTAGTTGAATTAAACAAATAAATTATTACATCTTTCTTTGTAGTGTAAAAATTACTAGATGTGTGTTAGACAATTATATTTTATTGCATAAAATTAAAAAGTATCAGTCCCAATAATAATTATGAATAGCTTTAAAAATAGGATATCTCGAGCATCTTATTTCAATAAAATTATTTTAGCTAATGATTATGTAGGTAGTACAAATCTATTTGAAAATACAATTAAAAACATTAACATTATGCATGATTATTTATGCGGGATTAAAATTAATTTCCATATTCTATTGCATCTTGATACACATGCAATCATTAAAATCAATAAAACCGCACATGAACTACATTTACAATCTATTGCAGATATAAAACTCAATGATATATTAGATACAAATAAAACTGTAATCAAAAAACTTCGTGACCTAGAATTTGATGCAGTGATAGTTAATCCAATAATAGGCTCAAAAAATTTAGGAAATACAATAGATCTTGCTCACGATTATGATATGGGCATTATTACACTATGTCATGTGAGCTCATTACATTCATCATTATATGACTATAAAATAGTGACACAAAATCAGAATATAGATCTATATGAATTCTTTTTAAAACTATCTATGACTAATAATGTTGACGGTATAATAGTAGGTGCCACATTTCCTAACATTATCAAACAATGTAAAGACATTACAAATAATAAACTTGATGTGTATTCTCCTGGTATTGGTACTCAAGGTGGAAGTATATCTAAAGCAATCTCATCTGGAGCAAACTTTGTAATTGTTGGCAGAACAATAATTAATTCTCGAAACCCACTTACTTCTATTAAAAAATTAAAACTTGAGATTGATCGAAGCTTTAACCTTTGATAACACAAATTTGGCATTTTGATATGTAATTTTGTTAAATGCATCGTCATAAGTTTTCCAATCAAATCCTACATGCTCATTTGAAATCTTAATCTTTGTAGTATTAGTTTCAGCTAAATAAAATATAACTTTTTTATGTATTTTCTTTCTACCTGCCCGAAAAGTATATTCTATATTTTCTTTAAATTTATTATTGAATTTCAAATCTGTTATTCCTGTTTCTTCCATAGTCTCTCTAATTGCAGTTTGTTTTTCAGTTTCTCCTTTTTCAATTTTTCCTTTAACAAAATCCCAGTGACCTGAAGGATAATTTAAAAGTAAAAAAAATTTATTTTGTTGTGTATTTACATATATTACAACCCCTATAGATTTTTCTTCTATCATATCTCATCTACTCTATTTACCAAGACGTCTACTTCGCTTTTGGAAAATTTTTATGGCTTTAATTAAATCAATTTTTCTAAATTCTGGCCAAAACACATCAACAAATATCAATTCACTGTATGCGCTCTGCCATATCAAAAACCCGCTCAATCTTTTTTCACCAGATGTACGCAATATCATATCAGGTGAAGATTGAGGAAGATGTGATGTATATAAATTGGATTCTATAACTCTTTTATCAATATCTTTTATATCTAAAATTCCTTTTTTTATTTTGTAGCATATCTTTTTAGTAGCATCAATTAATTCATCATGCCCTCCATATGCCAAAGCTATGTTTATAAAATATTCATCATAATCCTTGGTGGCTTTATCTAATTTTTCAAGTATGATTTTTATCGATTTCGGCAATAGCTCAATTCTTCCAAAAGCTAGTACTCTCATTTTAATAATATGGATCTTTGGATCAAGGTAAAGCTTCTCTAATCTATTTTTTATCAGATTATATAATCCATTCAACTCTTTATTTTCTCTATATAGATTCTCACTTGATAATACGTATAATGTAATTATCTTTATTTTAAGATCTTTACACCATTCAAGTAGATTCTCTACTACATCTGCTCCTTTTAAATATGTATGTACAAATTTTTTATTATGTTTGTTGGCCCAACGTCTATTTCCATCTAAAATCAATGCTATATGTTTTGGCATGTTGCTCTTTTTAATTTCACTTTCTAGTTTATGTAAATATAATTTATAGATACCAAACATTTGCAGCATCACTCTTTATTATGTTAATATGTTTTCCTCTCTTTGTTTCCTATATCTCCTAAACAAAAAGGTAACCGATATTAAAGTTATTGCTAAACCAATTAATAATGGTGGTATTAACGTAAATGAGCTTTCATCATTAATCAGTATGTTGGTGAATTGTGATACTGTTGGATATAAAGATCCTAATACCACTAATCGTAAAATGTCAGTAATTTGCTTTAAACTTCCACTTAGCCAATTACTCAATAAAATACCTCCAAAAATTGAACCTATACCCATCCATAACATTGGTAATGCTCCAGAAATAAATTGCCCGATTATTATTTGATTAGTTATCGCGCTAGTTATCTCTTCATCTTTCACAACATCAAATTCTATTATGGTTATTCCAGCTGGGATGGATGATAATATCAAAATTATACCTGCTGCCATTGTAAATAATCTTATAAATCCTGATGGTGTAGGCTTGGCCCATCTGGACCAAGCTTTGTCTATATCAAATGCTCTGATAAGAAAAGCACCACCAAGAATACTAACTAACACTGCAAATATTTCTGCACTATATCCAAATACCGTTGCGATACCACCAATTAATAACAATATTCCAGGCACTCCTAAAAAAAACTTCGAATATCGTGGATCATATGCGATCATTTTTAAATATTTGCCAAAAACTGCATAGGAATATTCCACACTGCGACTAACTTTCATGATTACTCTTTGTACTGATATTATGGGTAAAATATTCTGTATTATTGGAATCACACTCTCATCGTCTTCTCCATCTGACACAATGACTGCGCCGTCTGCATCAAATTTTTGTAATACTAATCTAATTTCTTGTATTATTTTTTCATCTGCTTGAATTCCTCTTTTATTCACACCACTCACAATTATTACTTCGGCTTCATTTCCTTTTACTAACAAATCATTATATATTTTAACTGCATAAAAAATTGAATTAGAATCTGCATCTTCTGGATCTTTAATCGCTAATAGTTTTGCTGCTTCAATACAGTGATTCTTGCCAATTATAGGTGTTTTTATAGTAGTTTTTTCACCTATATCGTCATCTCTATCTACACAAATAACTAGAAGCTTGTTATTCGTATTTGAATTGTTTTTTTCTATGTAGTTGGAATTATGTGTCACTGTATATTATAATATTACATTACTTTTAATAATTTTTTCATATTTTATGAAATATGTTGAATCATTAATATTTTCACAAATTTCTAGTTGAGATCAAATATATTTGCAATTATCATAGTCTCATGTACATAATTATTAAGTTGTATCCAAAAATCGTTTTGTGTTATTACAATCTTATCACAATTATTAGTTGATTTCAGCAACCAGATTATTTGATAATTAATTTGTGAAGAAGTAATATCTGCTATCTTAATATATTCATGTATCTGGGTTTCTCCACGCATCATATTTTTAAAATCGTGGTTGATGTTATCTTTTAATATATTATACACGGTATTAATCTCAGAAATACAATTGTCGTGTGAATTAGATTTTACGTAATAATTATATAATATGAATAAACTACATGACAATAATATAACTAAAATCAAAATAATGTATTTTTTCAACTAATTATATCACTTAGTTTTGGTTTAATGTGGTGTATTGCATTAATAAATACTTTGATTGATTATAACAGTCTAATTTAAAAGGTATTTTTAACGATATTTTGTAGTACCTTAAATATGATTATGTTGATTAGAATTTGTATGGTCACAGCATATTGTGTCAAATGTAGAACAAAAAGAGATATTACAAATCCAAAAGAAACAAAACTCAAAAATGGCAGGCCGGCAGTTAAAGGATTATGTCCTGAATGTGGTACTAATATTTTTAGAATAGGTAAACTAAAGTAATAAATACCACAAATGGCATTTTTTAAAAAAATACTTATAACTCAATTCGTATAATTAATTATTGGAATTATCAGAATACGAAAGCTTATTACAAAACATTCAAAGTCATATATCTAAAAACAAAAGAAAAGTGACTACTAGATTCGAATTGCCATTAGTTGATATAATGTGGGAGGGCCAAAAAACATTTCTACGTAATTTTGCAGAGTTTCCTAAAATCCTACGAAGAGATCCAAGTAAAATTCTACAATATCTTTCCAAAGAATTCGCAGTTCCAGCTGAAAGAATAGGGGATCAAGCCATGTTCGCAGGGAAGAGAGATCCTGAAGATTTCACACGTTTATTTCAAATATATGTAAAAGATTATGTAGAATGCCAAACTTGTAAAAGCCCTGATACCAAAATCGAAAAAGAAAATAGAATATCATTTTTGATATGTGAAGCTTGTGGAGCTAAATCTACAATCAAGAGTAAATATGCATAAATTTTCATATCGTCTTAACTCATACCAAAATAATTCCATGCTTAATATCTGTGATGATTATTTATTGGGAAAAAGATTAGTCAATAAAGATCTAACTTTGCATATTAGTAAATCCTGTTTTGGAAATAATAGCATAACAGGTAATACTGCATCTGATCTACTTGCTGCATCTTCAATAATTAATATGGTTGGCAATAATATAATCTCCTTAGCAATAGATTCTGGAATTGGATGTAAAAATGGAATTAAAAAAATAAATGATATACAATTCCTGATTGTTTTTAAAATATAGCATCATCACAAATATATTCTCAAAATCGAATTACAACATATGTGGGAAAAAGAAAAGTACTTAATGAAAGCGCATTAAAAGAAGTGGTTCTACCTGGAGAAGGTGAACTTCTAGGTAGGGTTATCAAATTACTAGGTAGCGATCAGGTTTTAGTAAAATGTACTGATAATATAGTTAGACGTGGACGTATACGTGGTAAGTTAAAGAGGCGTATTTGGATCCGTGATAATGATATTGTGATCATAGCTCCATGGGATTTTAAAAATACTGAACGTGGTGATATAATATGGCGATTTACATTACCACAAGTAGATTGGCTGAAAAGCAATGATCACTTGCCAAAAGATTTTTAGTGCAATGATCTTACTAATTACTAATTAAATATGCATAGATACGATAAAATTATAAATAAAACTGAAAATAAATTAAATCGAATTCGTAGACGATCTAAATATAAATTCATTATTAACTCACCATTTGATAAAAATACTCTTATTACATTACATCATTTGTTAAATTCCCACATCATATCATATGTGAACGGCCACGTAAAAGCTGGTAAAGAATCTGTATTGTTCTGGGCAGTAGATCAAAATGGGTGTGATATTGCATTAAAAATCTACTTAACAACAAATTCTATATTTAAAAAACGTCACATGTACTTTAGACATCATCACGGCGTAATAAATTTGAATAATTCTAACAATATGATCGAATTGTGGGCACGACAAGAATTTAAAAACTTGAAAAACTGTATTCGTGTTAATATACCTGTAGTAAAACCAATTTATGTATTCAAAAATATCCTAGTGTTGGAATTTATTGGAAATAATGGCATCCCAAATAAAACACTTGCAGAATCAATACCTACACAATATGATTATGATTGTTTCATCAAAATCTTAACTAATATGTACCAGCGAGCTCAACTAGTTCATGGAGATCTATCAAGTTTTAATGTGTTTAAAACTAATGCGGGCCTACTATTTTTTGATTTAAGTTCTTCCGTGCCAATATCTCATCCCAATGCTGATATGTTACTAAAAAGAGATATTGATAACATGTCACATTTTTTTAAAAACAAAGGTTTGGTAGTTTACAATCCTCTAGATGTCTTTTATTCTGTAAAAAATGTTATTTGAAAAAACAACTAAAATACCTATAGATCGTGTGGGTGCATTAATAGGAAAATCAGGCAAAACTAAACAACATATTGAAAAACATTGTCATATTGAACTGCAAATCGATAGTGATACTGGAGAAGTAACAATAAAATCTTCATTGATTAATTCTAATTTAGATACATTTAGATCTATTGATATAATTACTGCAATTGGACGTGGATTTTCATCATCTGACGCAATGGATTTGTTAGACGAAGCAAAATCACTACAAATAATTAATTTAAAAAATTTTGCAGGTAAATCAATGTCTAAGATAGTTAGAATAAAAAGTAGGATAATAGGTGAACATGGAAAAGCTAAAAGAAATATAGAACGATTGTCTAACACTAAAATTTCTATATATGGTAAAACGGTTGGTGTTATTGGTTATTATAAAAATGTTAAATTGGCAATAGACACAATTGTTTCACTTTCTAATGGATGTATGCATAATACTGTGTATAAAAAACTAGAAATTGTAAACAAATATGAAAAATTGAATAAATTAAAACTATGGGAAGATACTTATGTCTTTTGAGAAAGAATCATTTAATCAGATATCTCCGAGTGAATTTTTTTATCGTAATCGTGATCTTGCTGGATTCAGTAATCCTACTAGATCCATTTATACATCTATTAGAGAATTAGTAGAAAATTCATTAGACGCATGTGATCAAAAAGGCATATTGCCTAATATTTCTATCAATATAACTTCAGTAAACCAACAACAATCTGATCCTAAATATTATATCTTGACAGTTAGTGATAATGGTCCTGGAATTGATCCAAAACATATCCCATTAGCTTTTGGTACGGTATTATATGGCTCTAAATTTGGATTAAAACAAGCTCGAGGTATGTTTGGATTGGGAGCTACTATGGCTATACTTTATGGACAAATAACAACAAATACTCCAGTACATGTTACTAGCTCTATAGATGGACATAATCAACATGAATATGAAATGTTATTAGATATACAAAAGAACAAACCTATTATAACCAAACATGTTATTCGTAAAACTACAAAAAAAGGCTTAACGATTAGTATATGTTTAGAAGGCGATTATTCTAAAGCAGGGTCCAAAATTAGAGATTACATCTACCAAACATCTCTAATAACACCTTACGCATCGATAAAATTTAATGATCCCAAAGGAAATCAATATAAGTATGATAAAATTACCAAATCCATACCGCCACCACCTACAATAATAAAACCACATCCCTATGGAATTGATGTTGAGACCCTAAGGCGACTGATTCATGATACAAGATATAAAGTCCCTAGTTTCAATAAAAACATACTAGAAAAAATTTACAAAGAATTACAAATACATCACAACCTTCATTATGATAACTACGAGATTCTTAGAACAATTAAAAAACGTTGGTCTTATTTGTCCACACAAACCAAAACACTATTATCAATCATGTTGTGTCTGAAATTAAATTTTGATCAAACGCTAAGAATTAAAGTAGATGATATTGATATAATCAATAATACATTAACGTATTGGGATTATGATCAATCTAAATCAATTACTATTAAATTAGATAAATCAAATTTCTATTACAAATATTTAGCTAAAGAAGCTAAAGGCGATACATTAGCTATGTTTTTAACCAAACAATTTCAACGCGTAGGCAGACATACTGCTGAAAAGTTCTCAGAGTTTGCACAATTTAAACCAGAAAAAAGAATAATGTTGATGACTAACCAAGAATTAGTTTATCTAAGTGACTCATTACAAAAATTTACTGATTTTCTCTCTCCAGATCATAGTTGTTTGGCTCCTTTAGGAGAAACTCTTCTAAGTAAAGGGATTAAAAAATTCTTCAATCCTGATTTCATGTTTGTTATCCAACGTAAAGCATCTGCCTATTCAGGATTTCCTTTCATTGTAGAGCTCGGTGTTGCTTATGGTGGATCAATAAAAGGCACGAAGCTGTATCGCTTTGCAAATCGTATACCGTTACTTTACGATGAAAGTAGTGATGTAGTGTTTAAAATCATAAATGATATTGATTGGAATAGATATAAAATAAAAAATGACTCTCCACTTATCATAGTCTCTCATATTTGTTCTACACGAATTCCATACAAAACAGTTGGCAAAGAAAATGTAGCAGATAGAAATGAAATTGAACGTGAATTAAAATTGGCCTTACAATTTCTCGCTAGGAAATTATCATCCTATATGTCAAAAAAAGGTAAAGCTGCAATGGAAAAAAAACGAGTCGATCTTTATTTCACGTATATCCCATTAATATCTAAATTCTGCACAGAATTATCTAATAATGAAAAAGAACCAAATTACAAAAAAATATTTAATGAAATAAAATGAAATATAAAGAAACTAAAAAAAATAAATTATTATCTGATCTATTACGAAATCATGGTGTTAAAATATACGATGATTTAGATCAAGGAATATTTCCAAAATTCTTGATACCAAGTAGATCTACTAGAAATATAATCTATGATAAAAAATTAAGGCAGTATGTATTAGGTAATAATGCTAGCATTAGAAATTCTAAAAATATATCTCAACTTAGGTCTTTTACACAACTCACATGGCTTGCATTTTTTGCAAATAGACTAATCAAAGAAAAAAAGTCATCTACACTTAGGGATATCTATTATTCTTCTCAAGCGTTCTCAATAGACTTTGAAGATCAACCTGAATCTGATAATATAATAGTAGATCTAGAATCTGTTTTATCAAGGCCTCGTGAGGATCTGCATATATTTCCTGAAGAAAGAAGTAGTATCTTCGGAGATCTTGTTATAGAATACACTGTACCTGGATATGAAGGGAAACGAACAAATTTATCGGATCATCCTGATGGCTACCTCATAGGACCTAGTTTAAGTAGCGCCGAATTAATTGAAACTAGTGCAAATTTGGTAATAGCAATAGAAAAAGGAGGTTTATTCACTAGATTTGTAGAAGAACAAGTAGATAAAAAATTTAAATCTATTATAATAGATACTGCAGGTCAAGCTCCTCGTTCTACAAGATATCTATTAAGAAGATTACATGACGAGTTGAATCTTCCCGTCGTTATACTTACTGATGGTGATGTTTATGGTGAACATATTGCTATGGTTATCAAATCTGGATCTGCAAATGCTGCTCATCTTAGAGAATTAACTGTTCCTGATGCTAAATGGATGGGTGTATGGGCTAGTGATATAGAAAAATACAAATTACCTACGATCCCCATGACAGAATCTGATGTTAAACGTATTCATGATCTAAAAAAAGATCCAAGATACCAACAAGGTATATGGAAAAGCGAATTAGATGTTTTTTTAAAATTAAAACGTAAAGCTGAATTAGAAGCATTTTCTAAATATGGATTAACTAATATCACTGATAAATACCTTCCACAAAAACTCGAGTTATCTAAAAGTTTATGACTTGATACGTAAAGTTAGTACTCCGTTTTTGTACTTAAAATCATAGATTTTCATATCTTGAGATCCTTCTACAAAAACATTCTTTGCAAAATTATTAACACTCTTTATATATAATGTAGAATCTATCAATCTTACTGTTATTTTATCAACAGGTCCTGGAACTTCAGCTACAAAAACAATTTCGCCGTTATCTTTTATTAGATCAAACATCCAGTTTTTGGTGTCAGTTTCTTTATTGATATATTGTGGGGTTTTATTTATGGTCATTTTTTTAATTATTTTAATCCAATACAAAATAGTAATTGTAGAAATACCCATAAGAATATAGCTAACAGATCCATTTCCAGATTTATCTGATAATAAATATATGAAACCTAAAAATAAAATTATAGCTATTGGAATAATGAAATTTAACGCTTGATTATATTTATATGATCTAGTATAATTTGCCAACCAATCAAATTCTACTTTACCAAATATAAAGTAACTATGAAATATATAAAATCTTAAAATGGCAAATACTTTATTAAAATGACCTTCTAGATAATACAATGCAAAATTCTCGAGATATATCTAAACATCTGTCATCCGAAATTAAACTCTCTAAAAACCAAATTCTAGTATTTCTTTTAATACTTGAAAAAGGTAAAATGGATATCACTCAAATCAGTCAAAAACTCAAATTAACAATTGGTGAAGCATTATCTACTTCAAAATCATTAGTGAATCTAGGTGGGTTTATTAATATTAGTGATACTGAATTTGAAACAATGCATCCGAGGTTTACTCTGGTTAATATGTATCGTAACATTTGTATGAAATATGGCATCAAATTTGGCAGGAATAAAATTATTGATAATTTAGGTGCGCTACTAGAAGATTATTATTATAAAGCTAGAACAAATAACTAAATACACGAATAATAATAATATTTAATGGACAGTCAAACTTTATGTAATCATCAAATAGTATACTTTGGAGTAATAAACATAAATGTTAATAGAAAAACAATTGGTTCAATAGACGTATGGCGATGTAGTTCTTGTAAAACAAAATTTTGTGAAGAAAAACAACTTGGCATTGAATCAATATCAGACACAGTGGGTATGCAGACTATAAAAAAAAATGAAAAATGGGCCATATTGATATGTAAACTAAAAAATAAATTTAAATGGAAATTGGTTAAATTGAAAAATAGTTTTATTCTAAAACATGAATGCATCGATGGTAACATACTTTCATCGCAAGTTGAAAATTATGATACAGTTGATCAAAACCATCGTATTATAATGGTTGACAATAGTGTAAATGAAGCAGTAGAAATTTAATGAACTATAAAATCACTGTGCACATAAATAGTATCCATGGGAACCAAATGGCAGCTAAAATAAACGGAAAATTCATTTTGGACGGCAATAAATTCAGGTTTTACGCTATTGCATTTGGACGAATTGGAGGTCATAATGTAGGAGTTAAAATTTCAAAAAACACAGAAAAAATACTTACAAAATCCGGCCATGATATTAATACAGTGATCGAAAAGTTACAAAGATGCTTGATAGAAGGTAATATAAAATTGCCAGAAGGGCTTAAATTAGATTCTTTTGCAGATTAAAGTTTAGCTGACAATAAATCTTTTTCGCAATTACATGTTTTTTTCCTAGGGGTTAATTCTATCAAATCTGTTAGTATTTTATTTATTATTTGAGTACTATCTGCCAATTTGGATGACACGTTTTTTGCTGTGACATTTTCATCTAACCATGAATCATAATCTGTAACAATTGATATTGATAAATAACACATTTGTGTTTCTCTCGCCAATTGACACTCTGGGACTAATGTCATGCCTATTATATCAGCTCCAATTTTACGAAAAAAATTTGATTCTGCATATGTTGAAAATCTTGGTCCTTCTATACATGTATACGTACAATTTTTGTGAATTTTTATTTTGTCTTTTGTAGCCACTTTAGAAATTATTTCTTGAAGTTCTGTACAAAATGGATTAGCTACAGATATGTGTATGACATCTCCAATTTTAGCAAATGATCCATCTCTAGATTTTGTGAAATCTAAAAATTGTGATGGTAATACAAACTGACCTGGTTTGATTTTTTTTCTAAGACTTCCTACAGACGATATACCGACGATTCTTTTTATTCCTAATTCTTTGTAGGCCCAAATATTAGCTTTGAAGTTAACTAAATGTGGTGGAATAGTATGTTTGTTTCCATGCCTTGGAATAAATGCAATTTTTTTATTTTTAATCTCTCCTATCATTATATGATCTGAAGTTTTTCCATATGGTGTACTTATTTTTATTTTTGTTGCGTTCTTGATATTTAAATTATAAATTCCAGTACCGCCGATTATTCCAAATTCTACATTTTTTTGCATTAATATTTTACTAATGTTTTACACTTGTATTTATTTATAACATCTCTGCCATTCAAATTAGTTAATTCTATTACAAATGCAAATCCTGATACTATGCCATGTCTTTTTTCTATTAATTTTGCAGCTGCTTGTGCTGTACCGCCAGTTGCTAATAGATCGTCACATATTACTACTTTTTGATTCTTGTCTATTATGTTATTTTGAATTTCTATAGCTGCTTTTGCGTATTCTGTTTTATATTGTATTTTAGTTGTTTTTCCAGGTAATTTGTCTTTCTTCCTAAGCATGATCATTCCTTTATTGTATTTGATAGCCAATGCGCACGCTATTGGAAATCCACGTGATTCAATACCTGCAAAAATATCTACATCTTTTGAATGAAAATATTTAGCAATCTCATCACATACATAATGTAATGTTAATGGATTTTTCAGTATTTCGCTGAAATCTCTAAACAATATGCCCTTTTTTGGAAAATCCTTAAATCCTCTAATTTTGTCTCGTAAATCCATGATATTGAATAATATATAACATCACAAATAGTTTACTAATGGTTATTCTACTGTAAAAGTAATTTGGGCTACGGAGTTTTGATTGGAAGCTTCGATTTTGTATGATCCTGGATTAATATACGTTGGCACTTTCCATAGTGTTGAAAATTTTCCTTCATCAGTAGAAAATATTTCTAATTCATCTATAATAATATCGGTATAATCTGTTATCTTTATTAATATTGATCGATCTTTTGAACCTTGACCATTTATCATTACTATATCATTAATACCATATTTTTCTTTATCAGTATATATTGATAATATCTCAATGTCTTGAATCACATTTATCTTTTTATCGCTATAATTTGATCCACTACGCGCTTCGATTATCCATTCTCCAACATTAGCATGAATTGGAATCATGAATGTACTATCAGAAAATATTCCATTTTTATCAGTGAATATCTCTTTTGTTTTTAATTCATTTCCATTGTGATCTATCATGGATAAATGTATCAGTACATTTTTACTTGAGTTGCCTAAAATTAATATAGATTCTCCTATTTTATATTCATTTTTTGTAGTGTGTAATTCTATAGGGCCTGATCCTAGTTGTAGTCCTACTGAAAATGTTTCAGACATTTGTGAATTTCCTCTTACTGCAACTACAGTATATATTCCAGGTGTATATTCTGTTAAATCTAATCTGTATGTAGATCTGCCATCGGATTCTAATGTTACATTGTCTGAAAATTTAGTTTCATCATATTGATCAATAATAATTAATGATATACTTGCTGACTTTGGACCATATAGATCAATCAACGCAGTAGAATTTATATCATAATTCATTTTATCCGTCTTTATTGTAATTTTTGTTTTTGGTATCTCACCAATACCAATTAGCATAATATCTCGTGAGTCGTCTTGAGAAGCTAATACACTATATGTTCCATTAATAAAGGCATCATTTGTTGGGATTTCTACAATGATATTTTTAGACTCATCTACATGTAATATGTCAGAAAAAACTTCTATTCCGCGAGGATCTTCCATAGCTATATTTAGTTCTTGATTTGGAATACCTTTCACATTTAATAAAATCGTTTCACCTAACTTATATACTGATTTCATGGCACTTATCTCCATGGTATTGCTTGATACAACAGTGAATTTTTTCTCAGATGTATTTTTGCCATTGGTTACTTTTATTGACCATTCGCCCAAAATACCATCTTTGGGCACTTCGATTATTTGATACCATGCGCCCCCAACTTTTGCATATGTGACTGATGTAGTTACTATGCTTCCTGTTGGATCTTTAATGTATATTGTTATGGCATCATCAAAATATGCTGTTCCACTTATTTTTAAATCAGAGTTGATATCTACTTCGTCTGTTATATCATTTAGTAATGCTTTTTTATGTATCTTATCTTCATGTATTGTTATTATTTTATTTATTTTAAATCCACTATCATTGCTAATAGTTGCTTCGATCATCTCATCTGATTTTGTCATTGGTATTTTTATTGTGGTTACAAATTTACCAAATTCATCAGTTTTAAAATTACGTATTTTGAGATCATTTATGTGTATATAATATACTTGATTTTGATCGAAACCTTCTCCAACTACTCTAATTGTTGATCCTGGATTAGGGTTTGTTGGTATTATTCTAACTTTGTAACTCTTTTTAATTGGTGTTGAATTATTATATTTGTGAACATCAATTTCGTCTGACGGATATATCTTTCCAGCTAATTTTCTATTATCGCTATCAACAGCTTTCCAATTTATCACATGTGGATGATCTAATTTTATACTCATTTTGACCGAGTTGCCTGGTGACAATGGTTTTGTAGATGTAAAAATAATACTACTATCTGATATTCTTTTTCCAGACCATCCTTTCTCTGTTTTAAAAGATTGTAGATTGTCATCTTCATCTACCCAAATTTGAATACTGTTTATACTAAAATTATTTTTCATACTATTCAAAAAATTAATTGTTATAAAATTATCGTTATTATCTTCACTTGTTACTATTAAATTTTCTGCATATGCTAAATTCTGTAGTGATATTATTGATG
>WTHC01000010.1 GCA_011523285.1 Nitrosopumilaceae archaeon
GTATTGATATCTGGCATGTTAAATTTTATTTTAAATAAAACATTAACATTTAACAAAATAAAATAATTTGTGATTGTTTATGTAATTAGCTTTTATATGTTATTGTTTATAGAATTATGTGAAAGTTAGTATACGCTGTTCAGATTATTCACATACATCGTTAAAATTTTTAAAACAAATATTATTAGATTTTGGTATTGATTATACAATAAACGGAAACCTTCATAACAAATCTATTGATTGTGTACTTATACTTGGAGGTGATAAAGCTGTTCGAAATTATTTTCATAATCCAATAGACTCTAATGTTCCTGTATTAGGAATAAATGAATCTGAAGAAAGTGGATTTTTATCACAAATTGAATTTAAAGAATTTATTTCCTATGTAGATAGAATCAAACAAAATGATTATGATGTTGAAGAAATACCTAGAATTGGGATCAAAATAGATGGTCTTAATTATCAATCTGCATTAAATGACATTGCAGTTTTTCCATCCAAAAGCGCCGTATTAATGGAACATATTCTTAGAATAAATAACGAAGAAGTTTGGCATGATAGTAGTGATGGTATTATAGTATCTACACCTTTAGGTTCATCAGCATATTCTATGTCGGCCGGAGGTCCAATCATATTTCACGAAGCGCCTGTTTTCGGAATAGTGTCAGTTAACTCATTAAATATTACTAGACGTCCATTAATTGTTTCTGATTCTAGTTCTGTTCTAATAGATGATATATCTGCAAGATTACACTGTGAAGTGGTTTTAGATGGTACTGTTAGATACAAAGTTAAAAAAACTGTAGAATGTACTAAATTTATTCCGTCTGCACGAATTATAAGAATGAAAAAAAATTCTACCACAATAACTGCATTGGAAAAAAAGGTTCATTTAGCAAAAGATCTTCTTAAGATGCCACCAAGTTCAAAATTATTATTAAAAACATTAGAATATGAAGGAACGATCACACAAAAAGAACTTGTTCGCAAAACATTATTGCCATCTAGAACCATCAGATTGGCACTAAGACAACTTTTGGAGAAAGGCTATATTAAAAAAAAAATTTCCGATCGAGATTCACGTCAAAAAATATATGAAATATCATAGCATAGATGCATGTATAAACGCATTGATAATATTTTCTGGAAATCCTGGTCTGCTATCAAATTCTGGATGAAATTGAACGCCAATAAAAAATTTACGTGTAGGTTCTTCTATTATTTCTATTCTTCTTCCGTTGTCACTTTCTCCTGAAAATATCAATCCATTTTTCTCATATATATCAAGATAATTTTTATTGAATTCGTATCTGTGTCTATGTCTTTTTATTATCTGATTATTTTTATATATTTTATAAGTTATTGTGTCTTTTTTAATTTTAATTTTGTTAGATCCTAACCTAAGCGATCCGCCAATTTTTGAAACATCATTTTGTTCTGGCAATAAATCTATAACTGGGTTTTTAGTTGTAGCACATATTTCAGTTGAATTTGCATCGTCTAATTTACAATAATGTAATCCGAATGCTACAATCGCCAGTTGAAAACCAAAACATATACCTAAATAAGGAATATTTTTTTTGTATGCATAGTTTGCAGTTTTTATTATTCCTTTTGAACCTCTAGTCCCAAACCCTCCTGGTATTAAAATCCCATTAAAATTAGCTAATTTATTAATATTGATATTTTCTGAATCAATTAGATCTATAGATATATTTCTTTGTAAACTGGCCGCAGAATGTTTTAGAGCATGAACAACACTGACATAACTATCAGTTAAACTAACATACTTTCCTATCATGGCAATCTTAACGATCTTGTTATTTCCATGTAATGAATTTACAATAGAATGCCATTCATTCCATCTTTTATTATTATGTATATTTGTTTTATTAAATTTCTTAAATATTGATTTTGTCACACCTTGTTTTGATAATATATCTGGTATATTAAAAATTGATTTAGCGTCATGGCACGAAATGACATCTTCTAAATTGACATTTGTGAATAATGCAATTTTTTTCTTAGTTTTTTCTAATAATGGTTTTTCACACCGTCCAATAATCATATCTGGTTGTATTCCTATTTTTCTTAATTCTTGTACACTATGTTGTGTTGGTTTAGTTTTTTGTTCGTTGACAACTTCCAAAGATGGTATTAGTGTTACATGAACAAATAACACTTCTGTATTGCCAAACTCTGCTCTTATTTGTCGTAAAGATTCTACAAATGGTAAACTTTCTATATCTCCAATAGTGCCGCCACATTCTACAACTATTACATCTAATTTTTCATCATTGGCAATTTTTTTAATGCGGTTTTTGATTTCGTCTGTTATGTGGGGGATTATCTGCACGCACGCGCCTAAATATTTTCCTTGTCTTTCTGATTCTATTACATGTGAATATATTTGTGCGGTTGTGATATTATGAGATCTAGGTATATCTTTATTGAGGAATCTTTCATAATTCCCAATATCCATGTCGCATTCACCGCCATCTTTAGTAACAAATACCTCTCCATGTGTGATTGGATTCATTGTTCCCGCATCATAATTTAGGTATGGATCAATTTTTATACATGAAACATTTTGGTTGGATAATTGCAATAATTTGGCAATAGACGCCGTGATTACACCTTTACCAAGCCCAGACATCACACCGCCAGTAATAAAAATAAATTTATGTTTCACATTTGACGTATTATTTTCTTTATTTTTAATGCTTTGTAATTATGATGTTATTTAGTTGCAGATTTTAATTCATGTATAAATTCAGATATTTTTATTTGTGTTTGATTTAATTTGGGATATGTTTTATTTATTATTTTTAATAACGCACTGCCGATTATCACTGCATCTACATATTGCTTATCTAATAACATTATATCTTTTGTAGTAGAAACACCAAATCCTATTCCTAGTGGAATTTTATTATTTGTAATATGTTTTATAGTTTTAATGAGATTTTTTAATTCATTATTAATATTTATTTTGGTTCCGGTAGTTCCGTATGTTGACACCAAATATAAAAAACCACTACATATTTTACATATCTTTTTGATTCGATTTGTAGGTGTATTTGGCGCTACTAAAAATATCGTTTCAATATTATAGTACTGTGCAAATTGTTTATATGTTGATGCTTCTTCTATAGGTAAATCTGGAATTATTAACCCATCTGCCCCATTACTTTTTGCATCTGACAGAAATTTTTCATAGCCATATTGATATATTATATTTGCATATGTCATTATTATTATTGGTATTTTGGTTTCATTTCTAATGTTTTTAATCATGGATAATAGTTTTTTCATATTCATTTTTTGTTCTATTGATATTCTACTTGCATTTTGAATTATTTGACCGTCTGCCAAAGGATCTGAAAATGGGAATCCTATTTCTAACATGTCTGCACCATTATTTATTATTGATTTAATTGTCGCCATACAATATTTGTCATTGGGATATCCAGCCATGATATATGGTATCAATGCTTGTTCATTTTTCTTTTTGAGATTGTAAAAGCTATCTTTTATTCTAGACATAATTTAACATTTTGTTAATTATTTCTATATCTTTATCTCCTCGTCCAGATATTGTTATTATTATAGATCTGGATTTTTTCATTTCACTTGCAATTTTAATTGCATGCGCAACAGCATGTGCAGATTCTAATGCCGGCATTATGCCTTCGGTTTTGCTTAATAATAGAAATGCATTAAATGCTTCATCATCATTAACTATTTCATATTTTGCAAGTTTTTTATTCATCAAATATGCATGCTCTGGTCCTACCCCGGGATAATCTAAACCTGCCGAAATACTATGTGTATTTTTAATCTGTCCGTCGTTATCTTGTAAAATATACGTCATCATTCCATGCAATATTCCTTTTGAACCTCTATTTAAAGTGGCAGCATGATCATCTGTTTTTAACCCACGGCCTCCAGCTTCTACGCCTATTAATTCTGTATTTGTGTTTAGTAATGGATAGAAAGTACCTATGGCATTAGATCCACCACCTACACATGCAATTGCAATATCTGGATGTTTTTTATTTTTTTTGTACATCTGTAACTTGATTTCTTTACCAATTATTGATTGAAAATCACGTACCATTGTAGGGTATGGGTGTGGACCTACTACCGATCCTATAAGATAATACGTATTATTTACATTCTTGATCCAATCTTTAATAGCTTCATTAATAGCATCTTTTAGGGTTTGAGAGCCAGAATTAACTAAATGGATTTTAGATCCAAGCAATTTCATTTTTAATAGATTAATTTTTTGTCTTGCTCCATCAGTACGTCCCATATATATCTCAGATTCTAATGCAAGTATTGCGCATGCCATAGCTGTTGCTATACCATGTTGGCCTGCTCCAGTTTCAGCTATAACTCTATTTTTATTCATTTTTTTTGCTAGAAGTGCTTGTCCTAATGTATTATTAATTTTATGAGCGCCTCCATGCAATAAATCTTCTCGTTTTAAATAGATTTTAGCACCACCAATCTTTTTTGTAAGGTTTTTTGCGTAGTATATTGGTGTGGGTCTTCCTGCATATTCTATTAGTAATTTATTTAATTCTGATTGAAAATTTTTGTCGTTTCGTAATTGAAAATATTTTTCTTCTAGCTCATTTATTAGCGGCATTAATGTTTCTGGGATATATTTCCCACCAAATTCCTCGAATTGATTATTTATTTTTTTCATATGGCATTAACTAAATTTTTAACATGTAGTAAAATATTTTTGTTTTTCATTATGCTAGTTCCCACTAAAAATAGTCTTATTCCACAATCGTATAAAAACTTAATGTCTGCTTTATTATTAATGCCACTTTCTGATATTATGATTTTTGAGCCTGAATAATTATTTAATAGTTTTTTTGTTGTGTTAATATCTACTTTTAGTGTATTTAGATCTCGATTATTTATCCCAATGATGTCGGCATCTGTAATTAATGAATTCTTGAATTCATTTTCTGTATGTGTTTCTAAAATTACTTTAAGCCCAAGTTTATGACTATATGCAATCATTTCTTCTAAGTCTTTAACATATTTTAAATCAAATAATGATTTTATTAATAAAATATAATCTGCTCCAATATTATCGGCTGCCTCGATTTGGATTTTATCTACTATCACATCTTTCATTATCATCGGAACATCAAATCTTTTTCTTATCCTCATAAAAATTTGTGGCGAGCCATTAAACATAAACGGTTGAGTTAATACTGAGAGTCCTATAGCTCCTCCATTTATCATATTATTTACTATTTCTATAGGGTTTGATTTCGTTATTATGCTCCTTTCTGAAGGAGAAGAAAATTTTACTTCGCTTATTATTGAAGCATGTTGATTATTTTGAACTGCAGTTGGAATGCTTTTTGTAGATCTTTTTAATTTATCTGAAATCTTATATGTATTTAATTCAATTGCATCTAACGAATTTCTAACTAGTTTATCCAAAATATTCATATCTCACACTCAATTTTTTCTAATTTTTTAATATCTCCGTACTCTGCAATAAATTTTTTAAATAATTTATAAGGTTTTTTATCGTATATGGCATTCAATGATATATTTAAAGCCTCTTGAAAATTATCTACTACATTTGCAATTATTAACCCAGCAGCTGCGTTCACTGCAGTTATTTCTATTAATGGCTTATTTGCACTATTATTTAATACGGATATAAATGAAGTTAACGCATTTAATTTATTTGAAATTTGTATATCTGATAATTTAATTTTATTTAAACCAAGTTCTTGAGTGTCTAAAAAATATTCATTAATTTTTTTATTTTTAAGTATACAAATATGATTTTTTGCAGTTGTTGAAATTTCATCTAATCCGTCTATAGATCTTACTGTCATTATATTTTTACTGCCATTTTCATGTAATATTTTCGGTAGTCTTTGTATCAAATCATCATCATAAACTCCTATTAATTGATTTTTTACATTTGCTGGATTTGAAATCGGTCCGACTATATTAAATATTGTTGGAATCGTTATGCTTTTTCTAGCATTATGAACATTTTTTAGTTCTGGATGAAATATTTGTGCAAACATAAAACAAATATTATATTTATTTAACATTTGTATGATTTGATTTGGTGACTTTCTAACATCGTAACCAAAATACTCAAAAATATCTGCACTTCCAACTAAACTTGATGAACTACGATTTCCATGCTTTGCAACCATCACATTTAAAGATGCTACTACAAAAGATGCCGCGGTAGATATATTGAATGTATTTTTTTTATCACCACCAGTTCCGCATATATCTATAGCATTTTTATTTTTTAATGGTACATTTACTGAAAATTTAATTAATTTTTTTAATGTTGATAATAATTCCTCGTTGGTTTCTCTTTTTTTTGCAAGATAATATAAAATATCAGCAATTTTTTTATCTGATATTTTACCACTCAATATATCATTCATTACAATATTGAATTCGTAATGAGTTGATGTTTTATTTTTTAATTTATTAATTATATTGTTAATCATTTTCTAACTAACAACACAAAATTTTTTAATATTTTTTTACCTTCTGTGGTCATGATCGATTCAGGATGAAATTGAATTCCCTTTATGAGTAATTTTCTATGTGATATACCCATTATTTCATCATCATCTTTGGATCTTGCAATTATTTTTAATGTGTTTGGTATTTGTGTTTTATTACCAATTAATGAATTATATCGTGTACCATTAAATGGATTTGAAACATCATTGAATATAGGATCATTATAATGTTCAATAACGCTAGTTTTTCCATGTAGTATATTTTTGGCAATGTTAATTTGCCCACCAAAACATTTTATTATTCCTTGATGGCCTAAGCATATACCTAATATTGGAATTGATTTACCAATATTGTATATTACTTGGTTGCAAATACCAAAATCTTTTTTATTTTCTACTGTACCTGGGCCTGGAGAAATTATTATCGCATCATAATTATTTAATTTTATTTTTTTTAATGTAATTTGGTCATTACGAACAACGTTAATTATTATATTTAATTCTCCAAAAATCTGTGCTAAATTATATACAAACGAATCATAATTATCTAATATTAAAAATTTCATCTTGATGCTAATTTGATAGCCATTAACATTGCTGCTGCTTTGTGTTTTAATTCTTTAAACTCATTTTTGAATATGGAATCTAGCAAAATACCAGCTCCGGTTTGTATGAACCCTTTTTTATCATTGATAAAAATACTTCTGATTGAAATTGCAAAATCACAACTGCCATTACTTGAGAAATATCCAACAGATCCAGCATATGGCCCTCGTTTATCTGGTTCTAATTCATTGATTATTTGCATTGCTCTTATTTTAGGAGCTCCAGAAACAGTCCCAGCAGGAAATACTGATTTAAATGCATCAAACATATCAAAATTTTTATTTAGATCTCCAGTTATGTGGGTTACCATATGTTGTACATGACTAAATTGTTTTATTTTCATAAACTCTTTTACATTTACTGATCCATATTTACATATCTTTCCAAGATCATTTCTTCCTAAATCTACAAGCATAGTATGTTCTGCAATTTCTTTTTTATTTTTTTGTAATTCTGATTTTAGTTTCTCATTTTCATATTTATTCTCACTTATTTTTCTAGTACCAGCAATTGGAAAAGTTTCAATCATTTTTCCAGTTATACGTAATAGCATTTCTGGACTTGCACCTATGACTATTTTGTTATCCATTTTAAGGTAATATAAATATGGAGATGGATTGATTTTTCTTAATACGTCATAAATTTTTAACGTGTCGCCTTCAATATCAAAATTAATCTTTCTAGATAGTACCACTTGAAAAATATCTCCAACTTGAATATGGTTTTTAGCATTGATTAACATTTTGTTAAAATATTTCGCATTAAAATTACTTTTCAATTTAGATATCTTACATTTTTTAAAATAGTATTTTGATATTTTTAATTCCTTAAAACGATTTTTTGTAAAATAAAAATAATTCACATTATTTGTTTTTTTATCATATATTATACCGTCGTCATATATTCCAAATTCCATTAATATTTCATTTGCCATTGCTTTAACTATGTTTTGTTCCCAGAATTCAATCGCATTATAATTAATTATTCCAACTGCGCCCCCCAAATATCTATATGATGTTTGAGTTGTGTTAGGAATTAGCTTTTTGATCACTGAAAAAGGTTCTTTAGTTTTTATAATTTTATGTCGGTTATTTTTATAGCATAAGACAACTTTGTTTTTATATGCTTTTATTACTACTGATGGATCAAATCCAATTATTGATGTTTCTACTAATTCTTTTGGCCCTAATACAGATTCTAACAAGAATGAATATGTATAATGTTGACTTAGACTTTTATAAAATTCATATGGTGTAAAATCTGTTTTTATTTTTATTATTTTTGGATCAGATCCAAATATGTCCACCCATAAACCATTCTTTCTTTAGTGCTATTTAAAATTTTAATTTTGTTTGATTTGCAAAAGTTGGGTTTGTAACTGCTCCATTTGCAGCTGAGCCTACTAGTAATGAGTATTTAATTAACACAGGCGATGTTGAATTTATTTTCGGTTTCACCCAAACTTTTTTACGTTGTTTTAATTCATTTTGAGATATTAATAAATCTAATTTATTTTTACGTATGTCGATTTCAATTTTATCATCATTATTTACATAGGCAATATTTCCTCCTGAAAATGCTTCTGGTGCTACATGGCCTATCATTAATCCTCTTGTTGCTCCTGAAAATCTACCGTCTGTTATCAATGCTACTTTATTTCCTAATCCACATCCCATTAAAGCTGCTGTGACAGCTAACATTTCTCTCATACCTGGGCCTCCTTTTGGACCTTCGTATCTTATTACTATTACATCTCCTTCTGATATCTTGTTTTTTAATACCGCTTGAAATGCATCTTCTTCACTATTGAATACTTTAGCTCGCCCCAAAAATTTCATAATTTTGGTGCCAGATATTTTAATAACAGCTCCATCGGGAGCTAAAGAACCTTTTAGGATCACAACTGTTCCAAATTTATTTATTGGTGTATCTAATGGTCGTATAATTTTATGAAAACTATCGCGGTGTAAAATTTTGATAGATTGAAGGTTATCTTTTATTGTATTCCCAGTGATTGTTAAGACGTTTTCATGGATTAATTTTTTAGATATTAGTTTATGTAACAAATATGGTACACCTCCAATTTTATCTAAATCAACCATTAAATAATTTCCTCCAGGTTTCATATTAGCTATATATGGAGTTTTTTTCCGAATTCGTTCAAAATCATTGTATGTTAATTTTATTCTAGCTTCATTAGCTATAGCTAATAAATGCAAAATGGCATTAGTTGAACCTCCTATTGCATTTAGAATTGTAATGGCATTTTCAAATGATTCAAATGTTAAAATATCTCTTGGTCGTAACTTATTTTTAAGTAGATTTTTTATCATTTTGCCGCTATTATAACAAATTTTTCTTCTTCTTTTATCTTCAGCAGGCGGTGTTGCGCTATTTGGTAATGCTAAACCTAAAGTTTCACTTATTACTGCCATGGTATTAGCTGTAAACATACCTCCACATGAACCTGCACTAGGACATGCATAATTTTCTATATTTTTTAGTTCGTCTATTGTTGTTTCGCCGCTGTTATATGATCCAACAGCTTCATATACATTTTGAATAGTTATTGGCTTTCCATTATAATTTCCAGGTAAAATAGTGCCTCCATAAATAAAAATTGCTGGTATGTTTAATCTGGCCATGGCCATCATTGTACCAGGCAAGCTTTTGTCACATCCAGCAATGCCAATAAGACTATCATATTGATGAGCTCTAACCATCAATTCTATTGAATCTGCTATTATCTCTCTAC
Source organism: Nitrosopumilaceae archaeon (assembly GCA_011523285.1). GTDB lineage: Archaea > Thermoproteota > Nitrososphaeria > Nitrososphaerales > Nitrosopumilaceae > WTHC01. Next base: position 9,904 of record WTHC01000010.1, read on the forward strand.
TTACTAATGATGCTTTCATTCCTTGATGGCCCATAGCAATACCATCACTTACTGCTATTGTGCTAAACTGGCGTGATGTTAATTCGACATCTTTAATACCTTTTTTTACATATGTTGCTAATTCTTCAAGATGAATATTACAAGGTGTTGCTTCATTGCCTGTATGACATATACCTACAAAAGATTTTTCTAGATCTGTGTCTGTTAGTCCCATTGCTTTATACATTGCACGTTGAGGAGATCTGACAATTCCTTCTACAACATTCTTGCTTGATATTGACAATATCTAAAAAATATAATATTCTAATTTAGAGCTTTACTATTAATTAATTATCGCTTGTGATTGTAATTCCATTAATTGTTCATTGATATCTGATTCTGTTTCATTCCCATATGAAATTAATATTCGATCATTATCAGCTATCACATAATTTGTTATGGAATCTACTTGCATGTTATTTATATAGAATTTTAATGAGTAATTTTCGTTAGTACAAAATTCTCTTTGATCTGGAAATATATAGCAATTTTCAGTTAAGCTTATTCCTAAAGACTCGAACAAATAGCCAAGTTTAACTCCAGTTGAATGCATATGTATTGTAGTACCATCTCTAGCTTCAAAATGAATCCAACTATTTTTCACTTGATATGCTGGTAGAGAGAAATCAAATTTGTCACCAAATATCCTAACTAATAAAGATGCATGTATGTGATCATTTCCTAATTTTCCAGCCCCGTCTGGAGTATTTTTTGCTCCATATTCCATATTTGTGAAGTTATATATAGAAATCCCTATAATTGTTGTAATTACGATAAACATAGAAATCAAAATTAATTTTTGTTTTCGTTTTTTATTTGAATGTTTTATAGCAAAATTTTTTCTGTTGTTAGTCATTATATTTAATAATATTACCCCAAATTTAATTCATCATATAAATAACTAATTGATTATTATTATTTATGGATTGTATATTTTGTGCCATAATAAACAATAAATTAGATAGCCATCTAATATATGAAGACGAACATCATATTGCCTTCTTAGATAAATATCCAGTTGATACTGGGCACAGCTTAGTAGTACCACGTAAACACTATGAAAAGATAATTGATATGCAAGAATATGAAGTTGGTGATCTTTTTTCTAAAGTGCCAAAAATAGCAAAAGCTATATTAAATACTACTTCTGCTAATGCATTTAGTTTAGGGCAAAATAATGGCAAAGCCGCAAAACAAGTTATACCACATGTACATGTCCATATAATACCAAGATACAATGAAAAAAATACTGTTTGGACTAAAAGAAATATTGGAAATGAATATGAATTAAATAAATTAGCACAAAAAATTCGTAAAGTAGTTTAAATCATATATTGTAATATAATAATCTATATTTTATATCTTAAAATTGCAGCTATTTTACCAAGACTATCTAGCATGGCACCATGTTCTGTTTTGCTAGATATAATTTCTACTTTGGTATTGTGGTTGGCAGCAATCAAAACAAGATAATCTACTATGTCGTGAGTAGTTGAAACTAAATCTAGACTTTTACAATTAATACAAGGTTTATTTAATAATGATGTTTTTTTTGAAATTTTTTGAATATTATCTACAATCTCTTCATATGTGTTTATACATCTCTGGCATTTTATTTTGATAATAGATTTATCTATATTATTATTTATTAACAGAGTGTTTACTGCTTTATTTTTTAATAAATTTATAACTTCTGTTAAACCATATACACCTAACCCTGATTTTGAGTTTATATGCTTAAACAATTTTTCTACAATTATTTTTTCTTCCATTAATCTAAAATTAGATAAAATCGACTCAGATTTGGCAAAGGCTTCTCTGATACCTTCAGATCCTGAATATGATGCATCAATTGTAGCAATTATCATTTTTTGTAAACGATATTCCAAGTAATTATTTTTGATAAAATTTTCTTTAGTAGGGCCTGGTCCTGAAATAATTAAACCTTTTATAGGATATATATCTATAAAGTATTCTCTAGTTGTTTCTGCAACTCTATTAAAAAAATATGTTAATTCCATTTCTCTAAGCTTTTGAAAACGCTTTGCAGATTGACCTCCTTGTCTATGTTTGCCCGCAACTCCAGAACCGGTCTCTTTTAATACTTCTAATCTGTCGCCATTTAGTAATCCCCACCCTACATCCTTCGCGTCTATTGCCAAAAAACCTATTAGAACATCATTTTTTAACATATTTTTTAAAATATCGGTATGAAAGTGATCGTCACATCTATACAAAAATATTTTTAAATCTTTTGGAGGATCAATTTCATACGTTTTGATAATTTCACTTCCTAATGGTCCTCCTCCTTCAGGAGGCAATGCGCCACAAAATACTATCAATCCGCGTTCGGGAGTTTTTTTATAAAGTTTTAATCTTTGTATAACTCTAGATAGTGAATCCACTACATGTGTCCTAGTAACATCAGATTTTATATTGTCTGCTGTGCCTTGTTCTTCTCTTAGATTATTAATAACTTCGTGTAATTGTTTGTTCTTGGGAATATATACACTAATTAATTCTGTTCCATGACCTTGCATCTGTGATAATTCGATTAATATTTTTCTTATTTTATAATTTTTAACTGAATTTTCTTTTTCAACAATAATGTTCATAACACCAAATTAAGTTTTCTGACTATTAAGTTTAATAAATCATAAACTATCTGTTTAAATAATTCATCAGGTGTTATTTTAATAATTGACTAAAAAACTAACCTTAAATCAAACTAAAAAATTCGATATTACACAACGAATAATTGAAGCATTGACGGATGTTCAATCTCGTACAATACTATTTTCTATAATTAAAAAAGGAAAAACAGCTATCGAATTATCAGACAAATATAAAATACCATTAAGTTCTGTTTATAAAAAATTAACAGATCTTGAGGGGCTTTCATTGATACGTGTAGAGCAATTATTAATATCTGACAGTGGACGTAAATTTAAAGTTTTTAAAAGTCGTATCAGTAAAGCTGATATAATAATTAAAACATCAGAACCAACGCTCACATTAGTTCCTAATTGATGTATCTATTATTCTATATTATAAGAATAAATATTTAGAATTACTGTCTCATTTAAATAAGTATATCATGACAGTAGTTTAGAATGAAAATACCATATTACATGATATTATTTATTGTATTTTTTATACCGATATCTTTGGTTCATGCAATGGAAAACGAAGATATTCACAAATTGACAATTGGACTTATACCTGTTGAAAATGCATCTGAATTGCAAACAGACGCTAAAAATTTTGAACAATATCTTGAAGCATATTTACAAAATGTAGAAATAGATATTGTTATTCCTACTAGCTATGAAATGATAATAGAAGGAATGAGATTTGGTCATATTGACGCAGCATTTATGGATGCTGGCTCAAGTTGGATTTCACATAAAAAAACAGGCTCAGAAGTAATATTTGCCGAAGTTGTAAATGGTAAAATAAATTATAATTCTACATTATACACAAGATTCGATGATAATAATATTCAAAATATTCATGATGTAGTTGGTAAAAAAATAGCATTTACAAGTATAACAGGTTCATCTGGTTTTATTGTACCTATGGGAAAAATAATCGAATCTAATTTAGCAGAAGTTGACACCACAGATTTTGTATCAATAGAATCATCGTTAGCAAACATATTTGATAGCTATACTTTTGCTGGAGGATATAAAGCAGCTCTCAAATTACTTATTAACGGAAATGTGGATGTAGCATTTGCATCTGATACAGCACCTCAAAATTTTCTAACATTGATTGAACAACATAAAATCAAATCTACTGAAATTATGGGTTCTGTACCATCACATACATTTGTAGTAAGTAATAATTTACCAACACATATAATAAAATCACTTTCGAATGCATTAATTAATTTAAATTATGAAGAGAATAATCTCATTCTTAAAAATATTTACGGTGCAGATGCATTGCTTCCAACCACAACAAAGATGCATATTTTTGAATTTGGTAAATACATAGATACATTAACTGGCATTGAAGATAAAATATTAAATCGATAAAATTAAATTAATTTTGCATTGAACAACTCATTATCATCAAACAATATAATAATCAATATGGATAAAGTTTGGTTATCATATGATAAGATACATTATGTATTAAATGAAATAACAATGTCTGTAAAACAATCTACAAATTATACTATTATTGGACAGTCTGGCTCTGGAAAATCTACATTATTAAAACTCATTAATGGTTTATTAATTCCATCCAAAGGTAAGATCACAGTATTTGGAATGACTCCAAATAAAAAAAATAAACAATTTTTAAATATTATGAAAAAAATAGGGTATATCCCACAAAGCTTAGGATTGGTTAAAAATATATCTGTTTTAGATAATGTATTAATTGGCACATTAACACGAATTAATAAAATTAAATCCATCTTAAAAATTTTGCCAGAAATTGAAATAGATAATGCTAAACAAGCATTAGAACTAGTTGGGCTAGAAGACAAAATGGAAAAAAAAACATATGCTTTAAGTGGAGGTGAAAAAAGGCGTGTAGCTATTGCGCGGGCATTAGCACAAAAACCTATTCTTTTATTAGCAGATGAAATTGTATCAGAATTAGATCATGTGACATCAAAAGAGATAATGAATTTAATATCAGATACACAACATGAATTAAAATTAACATCTGTTATGATTCATCATGATATTAAACTAGCTTTAGATTATGCAGACATAGTTTCTGTATTACAAAAAGGCAAAAAAATATTAGAAATAGGAGTAAATGGAAATACAATCACAGATTTTGATATGACCAAGAATCAACCTTGCTAAATTATAAAAATAACTTACTAATAGGATTTTTAATAATAGCATTTATTTATTCATATTTAATTCTAAATTTAGATATTATTAGTTTTTTTAATGGGCTTCCAAATTTACTAATAATTTTTAATGAAATACATAATATAGATTATTCTTTGTTATCAGTTGCATTTGTATCTATGATCGAAACAATCCAAATGGCATTTTTAGGAACTGCTCTTGGTTATCTATTTGCGTTTCCACTTAGTATTCTTGCATCAAGAAATCTTGCGAGTAAATATTCATATTTGCCTATGAGATGTGTTTTGGCTGTTGTGAGAACATTTCCATCTATTTTGTGGGCTATATTATTTGTGATCATGGTTGGTTTAGGCCCATTTGCAGGTGTGTTATCAATAACATTATACACAATAGGATTTATCTCTAAATTACAATATGAATCCATAGAAGCAATAGACTCTGAAATCATAGACAATATAACTTCGATCGGTATATCCAAATCACAATTGATTCGCTACGTAGTAATTCCTGAATCTGCACCACACCTGTTAAGTCAACTCCTTTTTACATTTGACTATAATGTGAGACATACTAGTGTGATAGGTCTAGTAGGTGCTGGCGGTATAGGATTTTATATAATTAATTATATAAAATTTTTTGAATATGAAAAAGCTTTAGTATTCATGTTGGTTGTGTTAATTACTGTTATTATTATTGATCTTTGTAGTGTTAAAATACGTGATAAATATATAATAAAATTTGCAACATCAAAAAAACTAAATTAGATATAATAATTATGAAACAATTTTTTTTAATTTATCGTCAGTTATACTGTCACGTATTTCTCTGGCTATTCTTTTACCCATACTCATTTTTTCATCATATAATAATGATGAATATGGAGATCCATCGATATACATATTTGTACCAGCTACTATTCTTGCAGAAAATTCAAACGCTGTAAACTTTCCATTATTATCGTATACACCTTCTATGCAAAATGGTCCTATCATGCCAGGTTCTACTAATTTTTTTGATGCCGACACAAAACGTTCTCCCATTGCATATACTTCATCTAATAAAGATTCTCGTAAAACCATAGGACTGTTTCCAATTACATTAAATGTTAATCGACGATCTATTTCAGCTTGATTTTTTGCTGGTATTCTAGATAAACCATCTATATTTGATTCATGACGTCTATCAATACCAAAAAATTCTAATTCATGTTTTGATTCAGAATAAAAATATTGTAGATATACTAAAACACCTAAAGCATATTCTTGTATGTATAATTTATCATTTATGTTTATCATTTTCTGGTCTATAAGATCAGCTAATTTTTCTTCATATTCATTTTTATCAGATGCTAAAAAATAACCAGCACCTCCTGCAGCGCCGTCTTTTTTGACAATAGAAAGTTTATCTATATTTTTAGGGCTTGATATTTTTTTAGGAGTTGCAATATTAGATGCATGTAATAATATTTCTTTTTTAATACGATCTGCCTCCCATCTTAAAATCCATTTATTGCCGAACATTGGTACATTTATAGATTCGATCTCGTCTGATGTTAATTGAGAAATTAGTGTACCATGTGGAATAATTATGGCATTTTGTTCATTTAATATATTGATATATTTTTTTTCTAATATATCTTTAAATGAATTTACCACGATTATGTGATCTATGAAATTAAATCGTTTATATAATTTTTCACGTTTTTGTTCACAGATCAAAATTGTTTTAAATTTTTCTTCTTTGGCACCTTTGAGTAATTGCAATGCACAATGAGATCCAAGTGTAGCTATACTTTTCATAGTAATAAGCTCATTGTTATATATTTTAAAATTATGTACACATATTT
>WTHC01000051.1 GCA_011523285.1 Nitrosopumilaceae archaeon
ATCGATAATTGATTTAATTTTCTCTATACTTCCTACATTATTTTGATTTTCACATTCACTAATTTCATTAGATACAAAATCTAAGCTTTTGTGACATTTTTTTAGTAATTGTATATGCTGCTGATCATTTTTACTTTTTGTGTTATTTAGATGGTTTATCATTTTATCAATAAAATTTTGTTTAGTTTTTAAATACATCATATGATTTAATCTTTGGTTAGAATTACGTTTTGTATTTTTTGTAATTTGAATTATTAAAACCATGATAACTGATGTTATTAATATACTAAAATAAATCGCAATTTCATGCATTTATATGTACCATTTCACCCACGCATATTTTCGTAATTTCGATTCTGGAAAACCACAATTCGAGCAATGCCCATGTCTTTTATGGTATGAATTATTACCACATCTTCTACATCTTATATGGGTCTTTTTTTTTGTGAAACCGCCCATTGATGTTGTGCCTTTTACCATAAAATCACTTCGGCGGTGGAGAAATCATAATTACATTATCTCCTCTCACTACTATAGTTCCTAGGTTTTTTGTATCTTTGTTGGAAATTTCTTCAGATTGAGATAGCAATAAATTCATATGCTGATCAAACCCTAGCAAATTACCTCGTATCGTTTTATTACCTTTTAGCTTAATAAGCACAACTTTATCGATACTTTCATTCAATACTTTTACTGCCATATCTACAGACATTTTACTCAATCAATTCTCTTAAATGCATTATATTAAAATTTCATTTTAATATTTATGATTGTAGTTTAATAAAATTATTGAAATTTTTAACGATTTCATGAATTATTTTCTTACCAGCTGCGACATTAGCAGCACTAGGGTCTCCAATAACTCCATTTTTTGTGATTCTAGGAAATGATTTCGTCAACATCTTTTTATATAGACGTAGTTTTTCACCATGTAAATCATTTAGAATTATGCCTTTTTTAGCAAAAGACATTCTAGTTTTGGTTGATGTTGCTAGCATTAAAGATGTCTCCACAAAACCACCATGATCCATTCTCTCACTCATAAAATCCCAATATGAGCAAATATTTACTTCCAAATCTTTTATATTTATTTTTTTTCTTAATTGTATGATGTATTTTTTATTCCCATAATGTCCATTTAAAATTATTATTCTATCTATTTTATTTTTATGTAACGATGTACATATGTCAACCAATATTTTTTGTAAAGTGTTTGGTTGTAAACTTATGTTAAAATACGGCGTATGTTCTGAAGAGCATCCATATCTTAGTGTTGGAAAAAGCATTAAATTGTATTTTTTAGCTAAAATTTTAGATATTTTAGATACAATATCTGAATCAGTAGATATAGGGAGATGCATTCCATGCTGTTCTATTGATCCAATTGGTATTAATGCAATTATATTATTTTTTGAAATTATTTTACGTAAGTCTGGATCATATTGATTTTGTATTTCAATAACTTTTGTTAATTTTTTATATGAACTTTTCTCCAATTCACAGATAATTTATTGTTTAGATGTAATTTTACTGCTTGTAATAATGTTTTTGATTCTAGTTTTTGTCCTTTGTTTTTAATTGTCATAAATGAATCATGAGATTTTATTTTGAATGAATCTTGAATTATAATTGGACCTTGATCCAAGCTCTCCGTAACATAATGTGCAGTGACACCAATGATCTTAGTACCTCGTTCATATGCTTGTGCATATGCATTGGCGCCAGGAAAAGATGGCAATAAAGATGGGTGTATGTTAATTATTCGATTTGGATATCTCCATACAAAATTTGGTGTTAAAATACGCATATATCTAGCCAACACTATTAAATTAATTTTATATTTTTTATTTAATTTTAATAATTTTTCTTCTGCCTTGGTTTGATCTTTTTCTTCAATTATAAACAAAGGGACGTTATACGTCTTAATTTTATTACGTATAGATCTATCTGTCCCAATCACCACACATACTTTGCCTTTTAGTATATTTCTAATATTTGCATCCAAAATAGCATTAATGCAATGTACTTCTTTGGTTACTAATATAGCTATATTCTTATTCGAACCACTCTCATTAAATATATCTACTTCCATTGTGTACATAGTAGCTAATTTTTTTAATTCTGTGTTTAAAATTTTGAATTTTATTTTTTGATCAAATGATGCCGAAATATACATTCCAAAAAAACCTTTTATTACATTTTGATTAATTTTTTCTATATTGCCATCATTTTTGAATATGCAATTTGTAAATGCCGCCACTACACCTTCTCTATCTTGACCTACTACTACTATACTTACAATTTTTTTCATCAATTACATTTTGAAAATATCACTTTATTAATACTTGTAGCTATGCGGAAAATGGGATTTGAACCCATGAACCACTTAGGACAAGGTCCTAAGCCTTGCGCCTTTGACCAATCTTGGCAACTTCCGCATTTTTTAACACATAAACACAAATTTATCTATTATTGATATTATAATATTGGCAAAAAGGATTTTTGGAACAAATGGAATACGAGGAATATTTGGAGATATTCTAACATTGAATTTTATATGTAATATCTCTTTGGCTATAGCAACATATTTCAATAAAGGCACCATCTTGATTGGATATGATTGTAGGCATTCTAGTAAATTAATTTCCAAAACAATATGTTCTGTATTAAATTATTATAATTTGAATTGTAAATTAGCAGGCATGATCCCTACCCCATGTTTACAATTATCTGTCAAAAAGCTGAAATATGATGGCGGAATAATGGTAACAGCATCTCATAACCCACCTGAATATAATGGAATTAAAGTCATATCGAATGATGGGATAGAAATTTCAGAACAAGATCAATTGAAAATAGAGGATATTTATTTCACTCAAAAATGGAATCCACCAAAAAATTTTGGCATAACAGAAATTGAAAATAGATCAATTCAAACTTATATTGACGCGATAAAGTCAAATGTAAACATCAATAGAATTATCTTGAAAAAATTTACTGCAGTGCTAGATCTAGGCAATGGCATGCAATCTATAACCGCGCCAAAAATTTGTGAAGATCTTGGTTGTAAAACCATTCAAATAAACAAAAATATAGATGGATCTTTTCCAGGACGTGGATCAGAACCTACCACTACTAATCTTGCACAATTATCAAATGCAGTTATTAAGAATAAAGCTGATTTTGGTGTGGCTTTTGATGGAGATGGCGATAGGTGCATATTTTGTACTGATAAAGGAAAAATTATCCCAGGCGCAAATTCTGCACTTTTATTAACAGATCATATATTAAAACAAAACCCTATTTCAACTATAATAACATGCGTAAATACTCCATCCAACATTGAAAAAATCGCATTAAAAACAAACTCAAATGTGATTAGAACTAAAGTTGGAAGTGTATCTGTGTCTAGAAAAATGAAATCAACAAACGCAATAATCGGATTTGAAGAAAACGGAGGATTTATGTTTGCCCCACATCTTGAAGTTCGTGACGGTGCTATGTCTATGGCATTGATGTTGGATATGTTATCATCTTCTGCCAAAACATTATCGCAACAAATATCTGAATTACCACATGTATATATAGCAAAAACTAAAGTATTTTGCCCTAGTAATATTGGCAAAAAGATAATTTTAGCACTTAAAAAAACTAACTATAATTTTGATGAACTGGACGGAATCAAAATATTCATTAACAAAAAAAGTTGGATAATGATAAGGTTGAGTGGAACAGAACCATTACTAAGAATTTACGTTGAAAGCAACAGTCAAAAAAAACTAACTGCTATAATTTCTGAATACATGAATAAAATCAATATTTTGCAGACAACATTTTTAAACCAAAAACTAAAACACCACACATGCAAACAAATGATCTAATTGGTGATCTACATGGCTAAAGCTTATTATGTAAAATTTGATGTTCCGCATGATTTAGTGGGGCCAATATATGAGGCTTTAAGAATAGCATTACAAACAGGCAAAGTCAAAAAAGGAACTAATGAGACTACCAAGGCTATAGAACGTGGGGTGAGTAAATTAGTAATAATTGCTGAAGATGTAGAGCCACCTGAAGTTGTTGCTCATATACCAATAATATGTGAAGAACAAAAAGCTGAGTATGTATTTGTACCGAATAAACATGAGTTAGGTAAATCATTAGGTATGGATATTATGGCTTCTGCAGCTGCCATTTTGGATCCTGGAGATGCTCAACATATAGTGGAACAAGTAGTTACTTCTATCTCTAAAATAAAAAAAGGAGATAGTGGTTGAGTGAAGAAATAAAACCAACTCCGGCCGAAGTTATACAAATAATCGGGAGAACAGGTCTTGCAGGAGAAGTTATACAAGTTCGAGTAAAATTGATATCAGGAAAAGATAAAGGCCGAATAATCACTAGAAATGTAAAAGGCTCGATACGAATGTCTGATATACTAATGTTGAGAGAAACAGAACGAGAAGCTAAAAAGATTAAATAGTGACTATTGTTGGTTCAAACTTGTAAATTTTGTGGTGGAAATGTACTTTTAGGGTCTGGAATAATATTTGCCAAAAATGACGGCACTATTTTAGTATTCTGTTCTTCTAAATGCAAAAAAAACATGTTAGTATTGAAAAGAGATCCTAGAAAATTAAAATGGACTTCTAAATATGTAAAAGGTGGCATCAAGGTAAGATAAATTGGAACAAACGCTTTTTATAATTAAACCTGACGGAGTTACACGTCATCTTATAGGCGAAATCATAACAAGATTCGAGAACAAAAATTTTAGATTCGTCAAATTGAAAATGTTCACTTTCGATCAAGATACTGCCACAAAATTCTATCATGTACATGCAGATAAACCATTTTTTAATGAATTAATTTCATTCATAACCTCTGGGGAAGTAGTTGCAGCAATAATAGAAGGCAATAACGCAATTCAGGCAACTAGGATTTTAGTAGGTTCTACAAAATCATTTGAGGCAGAACCTGGATCTATTAGAGGGGATTACGCATTAGAACTAACTTCAAATATAATCCATGCATCTGATTCGAAACAAAATTTTGAAATGGAATCTAAAATAATATTTTAACTATTTAAAATGAGACAACCAATAGTAACTGTATTAGGTCATGTAGATTCTGGTAAAACATCTCTATTGGATAACATAAGAGGAACAAAAATACAAAAAAAAGAAGCTGGGGGAATCACACAACATATAGGTGCTAGCTTTTTAGATCAGAGTACAATAAAAAAAATCTGCGGAGAATTATATGAAAAATTAAATCAAGGTAATAAATATAATTCTCAAAAATCTACAGGTATTTTATTAATAGACACACCAGGGCATGAAGTATTTACTAATTTAAGAACACGTGGAGGATCTGCTGCTGATCTTGCAATTTTAGTTGTAGATGTTACTTGTGGTTTTCAACCTCAAACAATTGAAAGTTTAAAAATTCTCGAAAGCCGTAAAGTTCCATTCATTGTGGCTTTGAATAAAATAGATATGATCAAAGGATGGCAAAAAACAGATAACAAATTATTGTTACAAGTAATGGAACAACAGAATAAACACACAAAACTAATTTTTGATGAATATTTATATAATGTAATTGGTGAATTATCCAAATTTGGTTATAAATCTGAAATGTTCTCGCGTATTAGAGACTTCAGCAAAGAAATATCTATCATACCTGTAAGTGCAATGTTGGGTATAGGCATACCTGAACTCATGATGGTATTAATAGGTTTGACACAACAATATATGCAAAAAAAACTATCAGAACATAACAAAGTTACTCGTGGAATTGTGATTGAAATAAAAAATGAAGAAGGATTAGGATCTACAGCTAATGTTATTCTAATAGATGGAACAATTCATAAAACTGATTTTATCGTAATGGCCAAACCTGATTCTGTTATTACAACTAAATTAAAGGCTATATTACTACCAAAACCATTAAACCAAAAATCCGATCCAAAAGATAAATTAATGCATGTGAACCAAGTAAACGCAGCTGCTGGAATAAAAATAATATCGCAAGATCTAGATGATGTTTTACCTGGAAGTACAATTTATGCCACAAATAATAAATCGGATCTACCTAATTTACAAAAAATGCTAAAATCTGAATTAAACACAGTTTTTATTAAAACTGATGCAGTTGGAGTTATATTAAAATGTGATACGATAGGTTCTCTAGAAGTACTTACTGCAATGTTGCAACGTGAAAATATTCCAATCTCATATGCAAATATAGGACATGTAAATAAACGTGATGTCATAGATGCTAAAACAATAAAAGAAAATGATAGGCATCTTGGAGTTATTTTATCATTCAACGTCAAAATTCTGACAGATGCTAAAACAGAAGCTGATAATTATCATATTAAAATATTTGATAACAATGTTATTTATGCATTAATTGATAATTATACTAAATGGGTTAGATCTGACATTTCAAATGAAGAAGCATCAATATTTGCAGAAATTACACCCATCTCTAAATTCACATTTATTGATGGTTGTGTGTTCAGAAATAGTAATCCTGCTGTTTTTGGTATTAGAATAGATGTTGGAATATTAAAACAAAAAGTACCAATTATGAATAAACATGGAACTAAAATTGGAATTATTCATCAATTGCAAAAAGATGGTAAAACTATAAATTCTATAAAGCAAGGGCAAGAAGCAGCTTGTTCTATACATGATATAGTTATAGGCAGACAAATTTTCGAAAATGATATTTTATATACATCTCCTAGCTCTTATGACATAAAACGATTGCAGAAACTTATGCATAAATTAAGTAATGCAGAAATACAAACTTTAAATGAAATTATTGAAATAAAAAGAAAACTAGATCCTTCATATGGTTATTAAATGTAAAAATAAATACATTCACAACAAATTACAGTAAATGTGATTTAATATTATTTAATTTTTATATATCCAAAATAAACTTCATATTAATTTTGGTGTTGTTAACATTAATTTCCATTAAATGAAATGTTGGAGACTTGATTTCTAATTTGAATTGGTGTTTTTGTATATCTAATTTGTCTCCAATAATCATAGCTTGTAATTTATATGAAGTATTTTGCTTCATTATTTTGATCATAATGTAATGAATCGCAAAACAATCTGTTATAGTTAATATTATTACCTCTTCTAACCAATCGTATAATAATTGCTCTAAATCAATTGCATCTACTGTTATTATTTTTCTTACTTTATTTTCTATTTTGGTTCTATTTATCATAGCTTCTATTGCAGCATATGCAGAAATTATGAATGCCTGTTCTAACGTATTTGCAGTAACTTCGATAAATATATCTGTACTATGTTCTAAGTATTTGTAGGACAATTGTAGTTTAATTAATTTTGATTAATTGTAATTAAAGCTTTATCAAAGTCTAAATCAATTGAATTGAAATTTTCACTAATTTGAATTTACCACGAGGAATGAAAGATTTTGATTTTCAAAATTATGCAAAAATTGAATATGTAAGGCAGAGATTCATTGATACATGTTATACTTTTGGATTTAGATTAATGGAGCCCTCTCCGATAGAATTACTTTCAACATTAGAAATGAAGAGTGGTGAATCAATCAAAAATGAAATATATTTTTTTAAAGATAAAAGCTGTAGAGAAATAGCATTGAGATTTGATTTTACTATGGGAATAACAAGATATGTAACATCTAACAAATCAATGCGATTGCCAATTAAAACTGCTACATTCGGTGGAGTGTGGAGATATGACGAACCACAAAAGAATAGGTATCGATTTTTTCACCAATGGAATATTGAAGTTTACGGTCAACCAAATATGGCTAATGATCATGAAATTATAGAATTTGTCATTAATTTTTTTAATAATCTTGGATTATATAATGTGACAGTACATATATCTCACAAAAAATTAATTGAATCATACATAAACAAAATATTTAATTCGAATGATCCTGAAATCGTTACTGATTTATGCAGAGCAATAGACAAAACTCAAAAACAAAGCAAGGCTAAAATTTTACAAGAATACAAGAACAAAGGCTATGGTATAAATAAATTACAACAAATTTTAAAATTTGCAAGCATATGCGGAACCCCAATTGAAATAGAACAAAATTTCCAAGTACAAGATCTTGAAAGTTGGAATGAGTTAAAAAAATTATTTTACCTATTACATGACGACCTCAATATAGATAACATTAGAATAAATTTTGGCATAGTACGTGGCTTGGATTATTATTCTGGGATTATTTTTGAGGCATTTGAAAATAGTTCAAATATTGCCTTGCTCGGCGGCGGAAGATATGACATGCTGCTTAAGGCGTTTGGAAGAACAGATTTAGCTGCAATTGGAGTTGCTGGCGGAATTGAACGTATGATAACATTATTGGATAAACAAAATAAACTAAATCTTAATTTACGATCTAGAATTCTAATAGTTTCTGTAAATAACGAAATACGTAAAAATGCATTAATTCTAGCATCTAGATTAAGGAAAGATCAAATCCCAGTTGATGTATCTGAACCAAAATCTTTTAAAAAACAATTAGATCGTTTTGTAGATTACAAATTCATGATCATTATAGCTCCAAAAGAATTTTCTTCCGGGTTTGTGATAGTAAAAAATAAATCAAATAATGAATATAAAGTCTCACTTTCAGAAATATCTACACATCTAAAAATTATTCTATCTGATAAATGATCTATTTATGGTAATCATTTCTGATCCATTAGTTAACTGACCTACAATAACAGATTTATTGTTAATTAACATGCCTGAAGATACAAATTTGACTCCGCCATTTACTGTAGTTTGTTCTATATTTACTTTTAATATGTCAGAAATAGTTTGGATGTCTGTTTCATTAGCATCTGGATTAATTATTCCACCATGTGCATTAGCAGAAATCATAGCTCCAACTTGATGGTATCCTGCAATTTCTATTTGTATCATTTCGACTCCCATAGAATCTTGAATACATCTAATTTGTTGCTTCGAAATACGTGGTGATATTATGCCGCCATTATCATTAACAGCAATTATATTTCCTAACGCAGTATATTTACTATCTAATACATGAATATTCAGGTCTGTGTTCTTCTTGAAATACTCAATTTCTTCTTCTAAACAAGTTTTTGGTAATAACATACCGTAATTATTAACAACCATTAAAATTCCTATTAACCTAGTGTTGGCTATAGATGTAAAGATGAAATTATTTTTAAGATATGCTGATAATTTTTTAGCTTTAGTTTTAGCAAATCCATTAGGTACAAAAACAAATTCATCATTTGTATTTATGTATATTCCAACATTGGAATTCCTATATACATCATACCTAATTATGTCCAATGTTTGATTTGTCAACATGAATATATTTTATTTATAGTAATTTATTATTATGCTAGATTTAAATAATATTTAACAACACTATTTTACATGCCTATTGCAGAAAACTTTCCAGAAGGTCTAAAACCTATTGGTAAGATTAAACATGAAGATGGAGAAAACTTTCATTATGTATGGGGTCCAGGACGTAGCGACGCTGAAGCATTTTCTAATGATGATGTAAAAGCTGCATATTCTGCACGTAATGAAGAACAAGTCCCATTAGGTGTTAGTGGTACAATGGTTGCAGTGGATTGGGATTCATGTGTTGCTGACGGTGCTTGTATTGAAGCTTGTCCAGTACAAGTATTTCAATGGTATCGAACTGAAAAAGATGTACCTGCTGTAAACGTTACTAATGAAACTTTTGCTGGCACTGGAAGCTCAGTAAAGGAAGAACGTAAAGACTATACAGATAAAGCAGATCCAATTAGAGAGCATGATTGTATATGGTGCATGGCATGCGTATCTGTTTGTCCTCCACAAGCTATCAAAGTAGATCAATCTAACTTGGAAGCGCACGAAAAAGCGTCTGGAACATATCAACAATTAGGTTCTGGGCAAGCTAATCCTCACGCACACGATTAGCTTCTTTCTTTTTTATTTTTAAATTATAATTTAAACAAATTTTAATTAGTATTAATAATCATACATGCAGAGATCGCTTAGCTTGGTATGGCGCGGGCCTTGAGAGCCTGTGTGTTATTAACACTCGAGGGTTCAAATCCCTCTCTCTGCGTCATTTAAAGTACTTAATTCTGACAATAGTGCAGTTAATTGAATTTCAGGATTTGCTCCAACTAAAACCCTATAATCGTACTTTGCAATTGTTGTTATGATTTTATTCAAATTGTTTATTTTAATCTTAAAAACTGCTTGGTTCATAAATTTTAAAAAATCTATTTCTGACATTCCATGCACTTTGATTAATTCAATCATTTTGTTACGTGCTTGTAAAATTTTTCCACCTAAAGCCAATGTTAATATTGTTTCTACTTCGTTTGTTTTGGTTAATCCTAGCACAGTCTTCACATTTTTTTTATTTATGCCGCCAATACTTGAAGTAGCTTGTAGTATATTTATAGCATGACGTAGATCTCCATTAACGTAATCTGCTATCATTTTTAACCCCTCTTCATCATTTTTTATATTTTCGTTTTTAGATACAACACGTAAATGGGCAATAAGATCAACAGACAATATTTTTGTAAATTTGAATACAGCGCATCTGCTTTGTAAAGGCTCTATAATTTTTGAAACATTATTGGCGATCAGGATGAATCTACAATATCTAGATGCATCCTCTATTATTCTACGTAACGCTGTTTGTGCATCAGACGTCATTTCATCTGCTTCATCTAATATTATCATCTTGAACGGAATGTCTACACTAAGTCCAGAAAACCTAGAAAATTTTTTGATTCTTTCCCGTACCATATTGATTCCTCGTTCATCTGATGCGTTTAATTCTAAAGTAAAATCTCTCCAATTTTCGCCTAAGATTTCTTTGACAACACATAATGCTGTTGTAGTCTTACCAATTCCAGCAGAGCCTGAAAATAACAAATGTGGTAGCTCTCTTTCTTTTTTACAAAACGATATTAAACTATGGATTATTTCTTTCTGATTAACAATTTCTGACATCTTAGAAGGTCTGTATTTTTCCACCCACATAATATTATCATACATTTAATTCATATTGAATAGTACACCATAATAAACAATACCTGGATCGCATAATTAGAACTATTAATTGAACTAACTAATAAATTCATTAAACCGTTATAATTAATAATGATAATGTATGCACAGATCAAATTGCACAAAATAAAATATAAACTTCAAAATGTTAAAGTATTATTTAAAACAGATCTTCAAATTGAGATCTCTGATATTAAAATATATGGTAAGTATGGCGACATGTTAAATATACCTGGATGGGTTGCTGATATACTTGAATCTGGGAACTATGTGACAATTCAAAATGATAACATTGCAGATGAACTAAAACAATCATTGGTAAAAGAAAATTCTCAAGATGAATTTAATTTATCTACTCTTGACAAATATTTTTATATAAAAGTTAATTCATACCTTAAAAGGCTTCAATCTCAAGAACATAATGTGTTAGAAAGTTTATTGAAATCATTATTTAGGAAAAGACACGGTAAAATAATCAGACTTGCTGATTCTTCTAAACTGACAAATGAATTATCTCATAAATTAACAATAGAAGAAATAGAATTTTATAACCAAATTTATGATACTAGCAAGCTTTTTACAAAACAAATATTTGATGATTAAAAACATGAGTATCACTAAAACATATACACCATCAGCACTATCTGATTTAGCAAAAAACTTTTTAGTTCAATTTAAGGATAAAACTGACTCGTACAAATATGTTGAACAAATAGATGTTATGATGGCCAAAAATCTACATTATGTTGTAATAGATTATAACGATCTTGTATCAAATAGAGAAATAGAGATAAAATTTGAAGAACAAGCTGACAAAATTCTAGATGCTTTTAAAAGAGCAATCACAGAAATACTTAGAGAAAGATTCCCGCAATATGCAGAAAAGATAAAAAACGAAATACGTGCCCGCATCACTAATTATCCAATTCAACGGAGTATTAGACAAATTAATGCAGAAATAATTAGTAAAATGACTAGTATATCTGGAATGGTAGTACGTGCATCTGAGATAAAACCACTTGCCAAAGAATTAGTTTATGTATGTCCTGAAGGCCACATTACTAATATTATTTTAGAAAGAGGATTGCGAATAAGCCCTCCTATGAAATGCTCTCATGATAAATGCACACATAGAGAACTAGGAATAGAATCTGAATCAAGTAAATTTATAGACTTCCAAATTGTTAGATTACAAGAACTGCCAGAAGATCTCCCTCCTGGTCAATTACCACATTATATTGATGTTACAGTTAAGCAAGATTTAGTTGATAATGCTAGACCTGGTGACCGTATAATATTAACAGGTATAGTTAGAATAGAACAAGATCCTATACCTGGAGCTAAAACAAATAATGCTTTATACAGATTAAGGATAGATGGAAATAATATAGAATTTCTTGGAGGTCGTGGAACTAAAACGTCACGAAGTATTGAACGCGAAGAAATTTCTTTAGAAGAAGAAAAAATAATAAAATCATTATCAGAGTCTTCGGATATATATAATAAATTAATAAATTCATTTGCGCCTCATATTCATGGACATTCATTAATCAAAGAAGCTATATTATTATTAATTGTAGGATCTACTAAAAAAATTCTTGTTGATGGAACAAAAATACGTGGTGATATTAATATTTTCTTAGTTGGGGATCCTGGCACAGCAAAAAGTGAAATGCTAAAATTCTGTGCCCGAGTAGCTCCGAGAGGACTATATACTTCTGGTAGAGGATCCACAGCAGCTGGTCTAACTGCAGCTGTAGTTCGCGATAAAACTGGTATTATGATGTTGGAGGCAGGAGCTGTTGTTCTTGGTGATCAGGGACTAGTATGTATAGATGAATTCGACAAAATGAAACCAGAAGATCGAAGTGCTCTACATGAAGTTATGGAGCAACAAACAGTTAGTATTGCAAAAGGTGGTATAGTGGCAACATTAAATGCTAGGACATCTATATTGGCAGCAGCAAATCCGATGTATGGAAAATATGATCCATTTAAAAATATTACTGAAAATGTCAATTTGCCTATTCCGTTGTTAACTAGATTTGATCTAATATTTGTAGTTCGTGATATACCGTCACGAGAAAAAGATACGCAAATTGCCAAGCATATAATCAATTTACATTCATTAACAAATTATGATGAACCTGCTGCATCTATAGATGTTGACATTTTAACTAAGTATCTATCTCATGCACGAAAAATTAATCCTATGCTTACAAAAGATGCTGAACAAAGAATCTTGAAATATTATATGAAAATGAGGAATGTTGAATCTGAAGACATGATAACTGTTACTCCTAGACAATTGGAAGGATTGATCAGATTGGCCACAGCAAGAGCTAAGATATTGATGAAAGATCAAGTTGACGCTGATGATGCTGATAACGCAATACATCTAATTCAGAGTATGCTCGAAAATGCTGGAGTTGATGTTAATACTGGTAAAGTTGATCTTGGAGTATTACAAGGCAAACCTAGAAGTGAGATATCAAAAATGCAATTTTTTATGGATGTATTGAAAGCATTGGAAGGAGATAATAAAAAACCAGTAGAAGAGAGATTATTCATAGACGAATTAATTAAATCTAATAGATTTAAAGAAGACGAAGCCAAAAATTACATCAGAAAGATGCTTTACGAAGCATCAATTTATGAATCAAAACCTGGTTATTATAATAGAGTTTAACAAATGTATGCATGATCATTAAAATAATAATTTTATATATGCCATGGAAGAGCATTATTAATTATTTTACCAGGCAATCTTTCTTTATTATCTATTAGAAATTTTTTTTCGACTTCTTCAGATCTAAATTCGTCTGGAAGCATTATGGGAATTTCATCTATTATTGGATAAAATCTATTGCATTTTCTACAATATAAAACACCTTGTTCTATGTTATCAGCTCTCAATTTTAATTCAAAGCATTCTAACGGAAAATATTTATCCATTGGACATACTAAAATGTCAAGTAATATTTTTTTCATGTTCTATATCTAAATAAATTGGAATATACTTCTTGCTAGATATTACTATTGCATTTATTATATTTTCTATATTTAGCATTTTATTTACATTGGCAACGTTATGATTATTTAATTCTACAGCAGACAAAAATTTTTGTATTTCTACTGATCGCACATACTTTACATATTGATCTAGATGTTGATACATTGGTAATAGACTATGATATGTTATTGTACCATTATCGTAAATTACACTAAAATTTTTGTCATTAAAATGCATAATTAAATCTGATGAAACAATTGCAATTTTATTATTTTTAAATTCTAATGTTGTTGATATAAAATCATTGTATTTATGTTGTATTTTGTTTGTTATTGCATTTACCATTTCTGGCATTTCTGTAAATAACCATATTGTAGAAATTATGTTAGGTATTATTGCATCGTATATGCACTTGTAATTGTGATGTTTATTTTTACACATATTATGTGATTGTAGCATTAATAAATTTCCATGTTTTTTGGAATCCAGATAATTTTTAATTTGAATTGCGTTGTAATCTATACAATCTATAAAGCTATAATCTATTACGATTTTACTTTTGTCTACTGAATATTTTAATTTATTCCAATAGCCAATTATTACATTTGGGTTTTCTATAAAAATATTTTTACCTAATGATATAAGATGATTTATTATTGATATTTCTTTTGTATTTTTAATCCATATAAATACAGTATTCAATTTTTCTAACTCTGGTAATTCATCTATTGTTAGACAATCTACAGATATTATATTATTGGATTTTCTATTTGATTTTTTGATTTCGTTGAATAATGTGTTGTGATCGATTGTCTGTATTAACATACGTGTATATTTATCCATCAACAATTCGTTGTTGTTAACATACATTATCTTTATGCTAATACACCCTGGTAATCCAATTATAGAATTTTCTATCTTTGCCAGTGGTGATTTTGTTATACATGCACATTAACTCTTTTGTTATCTTGCCGCATTTTCCATCACCTATACTTTTATTATCTATTTCAATAATCGGAGTTATTTCTGCTGCAGTTCCTGTAAGGAAAATCTCATCTGATAAATATAATTCACTCCTAGTTATTTTTTTTTCTATCATATTGTAACCCATACTGTTAGATAATTTTATTACGGTATCTCTAGTTATGCCATCTAATGCTGAAGAACTTAAAGATGGTGTGATTATACAATTATTTTTGATTATGAATATATTTTCTCCCGGGCATTCGCTCACATTACCTTGACTATCTAATAAAATAGCTTCGTCATATCCGTTGCGTTTTGATTCTTGTGTAGCTAAAATTGAATTAAGATAGTTGCCGCCTATTTTAGCTAATGGAAATAAATATGAATCATTTAATTTTCTCCATGATGATATACACGCAGTTATCCCATTTTTATCAAATAGATCTTCCATAGGAAACATAAATATTCCAACTACTGTAGGGGCATTTTTAGTAACATGTAGATTTATACCATATTCTCCAATAAAATAAACCGGTCTTATGTAACATGATTTATTCATTTTATTTTTAATACATAAATTAATTATAGCTTTTTTTATTTCTATATTGGAAAATTTTAGTGATATTGAATAAAATTTACCCGAATTCCTAAATCTAATGATGTGATCATCTAATCTGAATATATATAAATTGTTAGAATTCCAATATGCTCTTATCCCCTCAAAAATAGAAGTTCCATAATGTAATGCATGTGTAGTGATAGGTACCATAGCTTTATTTTTTACTACATATTTTCCATTAAACCAAACAACTTTAGATATATTCATTAGCTCTGATGCTCTTTTAGTTTTTTATATTTTTTGACCAGTATCCATTCATAGGAAACTTCATTCCTGTAATTCTTATTGTTGAGTCCTTTATATCTGCAAATTTTTTTACTACGCGCCAATTTTCATTTATGATCCCAGCAACTTCTTTAGGAACATCTGACTCCCAATCCATTTTTTTGCCAATTGCAGATCTGTATATTTTATCTTTTACCGTTGTAGCAGATAGAATTCTTCTTGTTCCTTTTTTTGGTTTAAATCCATATATTTTTAGTAGACACCATTCGGCTTTATCTCCAGTATATGTAAGATAATTTTTTTCTATCCCTTTTAATATATTCTGCTTTAAAATCCATGATAGTGGTGATATTATTGGTGGCAGGTATCTCCAATATGGTGCATGAAAAGTATAATTTGAAGATATTGATATAGAATTTTTAAAAATAGATTGTAACATTTTTTTCCTGGTTTCGAAATTAAAAGGAAAACTACGACTATTAACCTCAACGTCATTTTTTAGAAATATTACTGGCATTACAACCACATTGCTATAATTATTTATTAATTCGCTGATTATTTCTATATGTGAATTTGTTAATGGATTCAAATGAGCTAAATAAATGATTGTGGTCATAACTAATGATATTATATGGGGATGATGGGACTTGAACCCATGAACTCCAGTACCCGAAACTGGCAGTATACCATGCTAACCTACATCCCCAAAAACTACAAATCTATTACATTAACCATAAGATTCGTATTTGACTTCAAAACTACCATCTTCTCTTTTCTCCCTCTCAGTAACAAAACCTTTTGGTTTTAGAAAATCCATCACTCCATCAATTGTTCCCTGCCATCCGCAAATGTAGAATATTGTATTTTCTTTTGTTATTTTTTCACCCACCAATAATTCTAGTGGTGATTTATCTCCATCTGTAGATCGTAGAAATGTTTCAACTCTACCATTTTGACCAGACCATGATCTGTTAGTATGTTCTTGCGGTCTACTTATAGCTGCTCTATATTTAAAATTCCATTTGTCTCTACCTTTGTCAATGCTTTTATATTCCAAATCTGTTAGAACATCTCTGTAACTTAGTTCATCTACATAGCTTGCGCCATGTAGTACTACTATTTCCCTCTTATCACTAGTTTCGTGTAAATGCTTCGCATAACTTACAAAAGGGGCAAGTCCTGTACCGCCTCCTATACAAATAATTCTTCTGCTGTCCTTTTCCCCATTAGCTAACTTCTCATTAATAGTAAACGCGCCTGTAGGCTTCAACCAATTTATCTCATCTCCTGATTTTGCATTAAATAGCATTGTAGTAAGCCTTCCTGGCAATGGTTTTCGCACCCATCTTATGTATAACTCTATGTATTTTCTATTTTCAGGATTTGATGCAATCGAATATGCACGTCTTACCATCTTATTATTTTCTGCCGGGTTCTCCAGTCCTATTGTTATAAACTGACCAGCTTTGTACTCTGGTACTACTTTATCCACAGGCTCCAATCTAAAAATAGATAAATCTTCTTTCAGTACTTGTATGAAAGAAATTACTGCTTTATTATCTGTAACCAATTACTATACCTACCATACAATATTTAAATATCTTGTGTTAATTAAGCGCATTTGGTCTATTTGGCTATATATACAAAGATTAAAATTTTATTCGATGCTGATATATTTTTCATGGGCCGATCGTCTAGACTGGCAAGATGCGCCCTTGGCATGGGCGAGATCGTGGGTTCAAATCCCACCCGGTCCATTTAATATATTTAATATCAAACAATTGTTTTTATCTCGTTTTAATTAAGTTTAATATACCTCATATTACATATTTATAAATGCTAGATCATTTTAACAATATATTTAGTTTCTAAACAGATTTTCAAAAACTTAATTTTTTGTTTAACAAAAATCGTATTTTATGTATTGGATGATGATTATTCTATTCGAAATTTAATTTTATTTTTTTATTCGTGATTTAATGCAACATCCATTCTAATTTTTGTTCAAAAACAAGTTTATCATAACCAAATAACCTTATTCTTAGATTTAAATTATCCACAATATGATGAAATGATATGTCTAACGACAACAGAGACACCATATTCATTGGTAAGAAACCATTGATGGCTTATGTGACCTCGACATTGATTCAACTGGCAAATTTACCAGCAGTAAATATTAAAGCTAGAGGTCTTAGCATAGGTCGTGCAGTTGATGTAGCGCAAATCATATCACGCAAAACAGAAAATGCCGGATATTCTATAGGAGATATTAAAATCGGTTCCGAAACTCTCGAATCTAAAGACGGCAAAACTAGAAATGTTTCAACTATAGAAATAGAAGTAAAACGTAATACATCATAAAAACGCTCTTCACTTGAATTTTTTCTTTTTCTAAATTTTCATAATTTGATATAAAAAAATAATTTTGGTGGTTTATTCTATAGGTATATTTTTCCAATCGCCATTTTTTGTGTTGTTAATTTTTTCTAGCTCTCCCTGTAAAAATTCTTTATATCTTGTAGCTTCGTCTTTTGTCAGATTTGATACATTTGAGCTAAGCATCGTTCCCATGATTTTTACTCTTTCCAAAATATCCATAGCTATGAACCTACCTACATTACCAACTCTAAAAAGCACATCTAATTGTTTTTTAACTATGTCGTTTATTGTATCCAAATCCTCAGTTGTAGATTTACCTTTTATAGTGATTTTATACTTGTTATCTTTTTCTTCTATTAATTCTTCTTCTTGTAATCTTTTTAGTAGTGGGTATATTAATCCTGGAGACGGTCGCCATATTCCATTACTCTGTTCTATAGCTATGTTTATGATCTCTTTACCCGTGCATGTTCTATTTTTTAATAAGTCTAATATGAAATACCGTGAAAAACCTCTGGGCACAGAACTGCCAACACGTTTTAACCATTCGTTAATCATCACTAGTGATATCACTAGAGATAAATATAAATCTAACGTGGTAGTGTTACATATTTAAACAATTAAGAAATGTTAATGTTTTGATGACAGAATATATTGAATATGATTTATTGATTGTTGGATCTGGAATAGCTGGTCTTAGAGCTGCTATAGAATCCGCAAAACAAAATAATACTTTGAGAATTGCAGTAATTTCTAAAGTCCAAGTTATGCGTTCTCATTCAGTTGCCGCTGAAGGCGGAACGGCAGCAGTGCTTTTTGAAAATGAAGGTGATAATATGGAATCTCATGTATATGACACAATCAAAGGCAGTGATTTTCTAGCAGATCAAGATGTTGCTGAAAAATTATGCTTAGAAATACCAAAAGAAATATACCAATTAGAGCATTGGGGTATGCCATGGTCTAGAAGGCAAGACGGTAAAATATCTCAACGAAATTTTGGTGGGTATAGTTACCCTAGAGCTACATATGCATCAGATAAAGTTGGGTTTTTTGAAATGCAAACATTATATGATACGTGTTTAAAATTTGATAATATTGAATTCTTTAACGAATGGTATGTAACCTCAATAATACATGACGATAAAAAATTTCTAGGCATAACAGCTATTGAAATATCTACAGGTACATTTTATGCAATTAAAGGCACGGCCTTAATAATAGCTAGCGGAGGAGCTGGTAGAATGTATAGCTATTCAACATATGCTCTATCTTCGACTCCAGATGGGTTAGATATGGCATATCGTGCAGGTCTGGCATTGAAGGATATGGAATTTGTGCAATTCCACCCTACTGGAATTTTACCATCTGGAATTTTGATTACGGAAGGTGCAAGAGGAGAAGGTGGATATCTTCTAAATAATAATGGTGAAAGATTCATGAAACAATATGCTGCAGAAAAGATGGAACTTGCACCAAGAGATATAGTTTCTCGTGCTATTATGACAGAAATTAAACATAAACGTGGATTTACTCATGAAACAGGTGTACAATGCATGCAATTGGATTTAAGGCATATTGGTGACGATGTACTCAAAGAAAAATTAGGTGCGATTAGAGAAATATCTTTCAAATTTTCAAACATTGATCCAGCACAAGAACCATTATACATAAGACCTGTATGCCACTACATGATGGGTGGTATACATACTAATATTGATGGTGCTACAGAACTAAATGGAATATGGGCTGCTGGTGAAGCTGCATGTAATAGTACTCATGGCGCGAATAGATTAGGAGCAAATTCAACATCTGAATGTATAGTATGGGGTAAAATCACAGCAAACATGGCAGTCAATTATATTGCTAATGCGCAATCTGAATCTCAGTTTCCGAATCATTTAGTAGACGCAGAAGAGAAAAGAATTTATGATGGTATATTCCGCGGCAAAGGAAAAATAAATCCATATGAAATACGAGAACAAATAACTAATACATTAAATGATAAAGCCTATGTATATAGAAACGAATCTGAATTAATCGAAGGATTAAAAAAAATCCGTGAACTACAAAAAACTTCATGGATGCATGTAGATGATCATGCCAAAGAATATAATACAAATTTTATTAATGTGATGGAATTAGATTCTATGTTCAGAGTTGCTGAGGTAATTTTACTTGGTGCGATACATCGTAAAGAATCTAGAGGTTCACATGCTAGAATAGATTATCCTTACCGTGACGATAATAATTTTCTCCATCATACGCTTGTTTATTATGGTTTAAATGACCCAATTATGAAAAAATATCCAGTTACAATAACTAAATACAAACCTGTGGAGCGTAAATATTAAATGAACAAACACCAAAACAATAGAGCTGGAATACGAGCATGGTTAAATCCATGGCGTTACGGCATAGAACGTTTTGCTTATTGGTTAATGCGAATAACAGGAATTGGACTGCTTATATATTTTATAATCCATATCTATGAAACAAGCTCAATACTTGAAGGAAAAGAAATCTGGAATAAAATGTTAGATCTTACTCAAACAACGGAAGGACATATCATATTAATTTTGGTTATCGGAATGGCTACATTTCATACAATTAATGGGATTAGAATAATGTTAGGCCATGGAGGAATTGGTATTGGTAACGCCAGCCGTCCTGACTATCCATATATCCCCAAATCACAAAATATGAAAAATAAACTTTGTATTTATGCTTCTGTTGGTTTGGCTGCATTAGCGATGCTATATGGCGCTGAAGTAATGTTTGGTGAATAAAATAATATGATACGTGAAAGCACAATAATGAAAATTCATTATGCTACTGCTCTTGGATCTGTGGCATTAGTAGTCATACATATCTTATTTAGATTCACACAAAATTTTCATGATTCTCTAAAATTTGAAAATGTACTTATAAATTATTCACTATTGCCATATTCAATTCTGCTAGAATTGATCTTGATATTAATTTCCATACATGGTTTTAATGGTCTGCGTATAATTTTATTAGAGTTGAATCAGGGCAAAAACTATGAAACTCTAGTTACATATAGTTGCTTAGCTTCCATGATAGCACTTATTACTTATGGCTCTAGAACAATATTAATGGCAAGTATGGGTATGATATGAAATGGCAGCAATTAAAATACCTGCAAATAATAGAAATATCGCAAATGAAATAGTTGATAGACCAAAGAATAAAATTTTATTTCGAGTTGCCAAGTTTAATCCACGTGTTGACACTCACACTAAATATGTTGACTATGATATTGAATATGATCATTGGAATACTGTATTGGACGCATTACTAACGATAAAACATAATCTAGATCCATCTTTAGCTTTGAGATATTCATGTAGACAAGCTGCATGTGGATCTTGTGGAATGATAATTAATGGCAAACCTGCACTGGCGTGCTTTACAAAAATAAACGAACTTGGTTCTGATTTAGTTAAAATAGAACCTATGTCTAATTTTCCAATACTTCGAGATCTAGCTGTAGACTTTACTCAAATGTTTGATGCACATAAAAAACTAAAACCATATATTATTAGAAGCGACTCTGAAATATCTTCATCTGATGAAACTAAAGAATTTATACAAGATCCATCTTCTGTAGAAAAATATATTCAATTTGCAAATTGTATTAAATGCGGTTTATGTAACTCTGCATGTCCTACAATGGCAACAGATTCATTATTCTTTGGACCACAAGCACTCACACAGGCTTATAGATATTTGACTGATAGTAGAGACCAAGGCAAAAATACGCGACTTAAAATAATTGATGATCGACATGGTATATGGAGATGTCACTTTGCAGGTTCATGTAGCAAAGTATGTCCCAAAGGAGTAGATCCAGCAATGGGAATACAATTTCTACGTGGTTATTTATTGGGATTTAGGGATTAGACCCGCTTTTAATTTTTGGATTGTTACTATTATTAACTTGATTGTTTATTTGTTCAGCCATAAAATGATTAGACACATTTACTTTAACATTATCAATACCATCAATTTGTAACAGATTGTCATGTATATCTTGACATATCTTAAAACCAAAAACAGCTGGGCAAAACGGACTTGTCAGATGCAAATCCACTTTTACTTTATCATCATTTATATCTACTTCATCAATTAATTCCAGTTCTGTAATAGATGTATTGATCTCAGGATCTACAATTTTAGATAAAGCATCAAAAATTTTAATTCGCATTTCATTTACATTTTTGTCCATGTGACAAAAACGTTGACACTATATATAACCATTTTAAATTAAAACCATGTATAGATCTAGATTTAATGTAGATATGAATAAATCATCCTTTAATTATACATCTTCTACTGTAAATGATACACAAATAATGTTTTATGATATTATAGGAAGTCAAGCTCATGTTCTCATGTTATATAAAAATAATATTATAACAAAAACTGACACCAACAAAATTTTGAAGGCACTAGAAGAACTTAAAACCACAACAATCACAAACGAATCAAATTCTGATGATATACACGAATTAATTGAATCTCTTGTTGTTTCCAAAATTGGACTCGTTTGTGGTGGAAAAATGCATACTGCACGTTCTAGAAATGATCAAATATCATTTGATTTAAGATTGAAGCTGCGTGATGATGTGAATACATTATGTATAAATATACTAGATCTGATCGAAGTTTTGGTTTTACTAGCTAATAAAAACAAAAGAACAATTATGCCACTTTATACACACCTTCAACAAGCACAAATAGGATTATTCTCACATTATCTATTGTCATATGCAGATTCATTATTTCGAGACTTTGATAGATTATATTACGCATATGATAGGATCAATGAATCTCCATTAGGAGCTGGGCCTATAGGTGGTACTAGTATTGCTATTGACAGAAAATTTGTAGTAGATATATTAAATTTTAAACAATCAATACACAATTCTATAGATGCAGTTAGCACCAGAGATTTTATAGCTGAATATGTTTCAGTAATATCTATTTTAATGACAAATATTAGTAGGCTTTCTGAAGACTTCATAATTTGGTCAACTTCTGAATTCGCATTCATCGAATTAGATGATGCATTTACATCAACATCTAGTATAATGCCCCACAAGAAAAATTGCGATGTACTTGAAATAGCACGTGGGAAAACTTCTCGTGTTATTGGCAACATGATTTCAATTTTTACAATTTTAAAAGGGCTTCCATCAGGGTATAATAGAGATTTACAAGAAATAAAACTCCCATTATGGTCATCATCTGAAATGTCAATTCAAACCATTTCAGTGATTAAAATATTGTTAGAAAATATAATTGTTAAAAAATCTAACATGGAAAATATGGTGTTAGGAGGATATTTAACTTCATTAGATATTGCAGAAGAATTGGTCAAGCATAAACTCACATTTCGAATAGCGCATAAAATTGTAGGTAAATTGGTACAAGCTGCTTATGATCTTAATAAACCATTATCTACCCTCACAAATGTTGATCTCTCAAAATCTATTGGAAATTATGAGCAGTATATCAGCATTAGTTCATTAATTAAAATAATAAAATCAATAACTACAAACTCATCTTTACGTAACAGAACGTCTTATGGCTCTTCAGGTTTTAATGAGCAATACAAAATGATTAAATCCAGATTACAGAAAATTGAAAAATATAAACTCAAAATGACTAAACGCAAAAATAAAGTAAATGAAGCAACTTCTCGTCTTTCTGCAGAAGTTAATAAAATAATTAAACGGGTCTAGAGGGAGTCGGACCCTCGACAGCCGGATTAAAAGTCCGGTACTCTACCTGGCTGAGCTATAGACCCATAACATTCTTGACTGTTTTTGTCTAAATTAGTCTTTTCAATTAGTAAAGTTTTAAAATAATATTGCTATTAAGTTATAACACGCCCTTGTAGTATAGTCTGGTCTAGAATTCGGCCCTGTCACGGCTGAGACGCGTGTTCAAATCCCGCCGAGGGCGTTTATACGTTTTGATATATATTTTATCATATTTTTATTAATTGCGATGAAAGATAATTTCCTGTTGCTGAAATTTCCTACCAATGGTTTTAACTGGCAATCTAAAATTACTCCTCCCGCTTCCTTTATTAGTAAATACCCAGCTGCTATATCTTGTATTCTAACTTTTGGCCTCAAACCTAAAATGATATCTATTAAACCACGAGAAAAAAAAGCCATTTCTAAAGCATTAGCTCCTAAGTGTCTTATATGATTACGTGTTTTAAATATTGACAATAATTTTATTAGTAATTCAATTGAACCAGATGTATTTATACTGATTATTTTATTTGTTGTTTTACGTATTGTGATCTTTTGGTTGTTATAATATGCCCCCCTACCTTTTGTTGCACGATATATATCTTTTGAAACTAGATCAATTATCACGCAATCTGTTATATCTTCAAATTCATTTCCATTCGAATATGCCAAAGAACAACAAAAAAACGGAAACCCTCTAATTGCATTAGCTGTTCCGTCCATTGCATCCATTATAACCATTCCTTTTGATTTTTCAAATATCTTGATTCTTCCGCATTCTTCACCTAGTATAGTGCATGCAAAACCAATTTTTTGAAAATAATTGATAACAGCTTCTTCTGCAACTATATCTATTTTTCTTGATACGTCTCCACCTGCACCTTTGCCATATTTTATGGAAGCTTCATCCGTACCTATAATTTTGTTAACTGTATCGTATACTACTAAAGATGCATTTATGAGAATCTCAATTATTTCCACATACACAGTCTAGTTTTTAGTAATTTAATTTTAATTAATGATTGAAAACATAAATAATAATATGTGACTTCATTACTGTGAGTAGTAAAAATGATATCGTATTTAAGAAAGAATCATTATTAAACACCAAACCTGGACAACAAATAATTAAAAATAGATTATTCAAAACCAAGGGATACGAACAATTTATTAAATATCAAAAGGAGTCTGCTATAGAATTTACCAAATTATCATCTAAGTTTACTAACGATCTATCTTTTTTAATTAAAACTGACTCTGATATGTATGATACACAACAAAAATTCTCTGATTTATACGGTTCAGAATTTGAATTAGAATCTTCTGTAATAGATTCAATTCGATCAAAATTAACAAATATAACCACTTTATCTGATCGAGTCTCACGTATACTTGATTCAAATTTTATCAAAATGACAATGCCAATATTTATGGCACTATATGATTCTGCGTCTATTTTCTATGACGATAATAATTCAACACTCCGTGAAAATCTTATATATGGTCATTTGGTTGCAATTGATCTAAGTGAACCTATGGATAGAATAATTGATAAAGATGAAGATTTAGATTATTTGAATGATTATAAATTCATGAATCCATATATTCTTAAATTAGCTAACGATCAAATATCTAAATGTGGTAATAATGTACTACGTGAATTCAATAATGGATTCAAAGAGGCTATAAACGGACAAAAAGCTGATCGAGACTTAAAACTAAAACACGAAAATATTAAATCAGAAGAAATGGATTATTGCTATAAAAAATACCGTGCAGTTATTGGAACTGCTGGAAAAAATATGGCTCTATGTCGATCTCCTCTGGGCGAGATATTCTACTTAGGTATGGCCAAAGCAGCAGAATGCACTGGATGTGGAAATGAAATTGAAGATGCTATAAGAAATAAATCGATTAAAGTACCATCTTGGCCTTTATATTTTTATTCGTTGACTGGAGATGTAGCAAAATGTTTTGAACTCACACTAAAAAAAAGCGAAATATATATCGAGGAAGCTCAAATTGCACTAGACATGCTCCCAGAAGATTTTTCACACAAAGAATTTCTCAAGTTTTTATTTCTTACTGTGAGACATTATAACCATTTCTGGTATAATCAATTGAAGAAAGAAAATCTACAACAATTCGTGGCATCCTAATGATCTGGTCTGATAAATATAGGCCCAGAAATATCTTCGATATGGTAGGTAATGAACAAGAGCGATTAAAAGTAGTAAACTGGCTCCAAAATTGGGACAAAGGTACAAAACCTCTTATGTTGATAGGGCCAGCTGGTGTTGGTAAAACTACTCTCGTAGATATATTGGCACAAAAATTAGAATATGATGTAATATCTCTCAATGCTAGTGATCTTCGAAATAAACAACAAATCACTGATATTCTAAATCCTATTTTAAATAATTTGAGCCTATTTGGCAAAGCTATTATCTTCATCGATGAAGTTGATGGAATACATGGAAGACATGATTATGGTGGAATAGACGCATTGATTAAAATTTTAAAAACACCTTTAATCCCAATAATATTAGCTGCAAATTCTGTAATTGCTGATAAAATGCAAAATATTAAAAAAGCTACTAAACAGATATATTTTCATAGTATACCTCCAAGACTTCTTTTATTATATTCTCTAGATATATTACAACATGAACAAACTACACTACCATATGATAAAATTAAACACATTGTTATTAACTCGAATGGTGATGCGCGATTCATGATTAATTCATTACAAACAGCAGTTACTGGCTCTAATCCTATACAAAAAAAATCATTCATAGATCAAAACATCGAAGAATCCATAAACAATTTTTTTGCAACGTCATCTGTGGATCAAGCTAGACAAATTTTGTATTCGTTCCAACTTGATCCATACATGAAGATTAATGCATTTTATTCTAGTGTCATTAGTAATGTAATACATACTAATATGTTAAATAAAATACTACAATGTTTGTCAGAAGCAGATATTCTATATAAGCAAATTTTAAAAACTCAATCGTGGCATTTGCTTAGGTATTTAAACGAAATACTCTTAGATATGTATATACCATCATCACATATAACATATGCAAAGTATAACTTACCGTGGCAATTAATCAACAAGATTAGGTTCAAGGGTAATAAAATTAAAAGACTTTCATTAGTTTTAGCTAAAAAATTTCATGTTTCATCTACCACATTCAGAATGTTCTATCTTCCATACTTGTTATTTTATTTAAATAACACAAAATTACACGATATAGACGAAAATCTTCAGGAGGAATTACATGAGTTGGCGTAAAATAACTATCAAATTTACTGGAAAGTGTATTATTTGTAATAAACCTGTTAGCAGAGGTGAGACAGGACTATGGGCTAAAAATATAGGAATAAAACATACAAAATGTGTTAATAATAATGATGATGTAACTTGCATAATTTGTAAAGATAAAATTGCATGTTCTAGATGTGAATTTCATAATTATTGTAATACACAACTAGTCTCATATTGTATGTGTCAAAATTGTATGACAAACAATAAACTTATGGACGCATATAAAAAATCGTTGCACAATATTAAAATTTAACTATGATAACAAAATGCGTATGGATGAAATAAAACCAAAAAATGAAAATAATGTAATGATAAACAATAATGCAGAAAAATCTACTTACTTGGTGCCAAATTATTCTCCACACCATATTTTGAGTCCTGAATTCGAAGGGAAATCAAATTATGAAATGGGAATACAAGATCTTATAGCAGATTCTAATAACAAATTGAAAAGTTTAACGAACAGGAAATCATCGTCATCTAAAACGCAGCAACTAGTAGAAGATCTAAAAACTTTAAACTGTTTGTATGAGAATTATCATATAGGCATGAATGTATTCAGAACTGCAAAAGGTGGACGTGATAAACTACGTGTATGAAATATGTTTCTGTGGTTATATTATTAGGTGATTGAAAGATGTCTTCACATTTTGATAAAATAAATGAATTGTTGCAAAAAACTAAACAAGCAGATAATGGCGGAGGTGCTAATAGAATTCAATCTCAACACGACAAAGGCAAACTAACAGCAAGGGAAAGACTGGATGTTTTATTAGACAATGATAGTTTTATTGAACTAGACAAATTAACCACCCATCACTATCATGAATTCAACATGCAACAGAAAAAATTTTTCGGAGACGGTGTTATTACTGGATATGGTAAAATAGCAGGCAGACAAGTTTGTGTATTTGCATATGATTTTACTGTACTTGGAGGTACTTTGAGCGATATGGGTGCAAAAAAAATAACAAAATTGATGGATCATGCTATCAGAATAGGCTGCCCTATTATAGGAATAATTGACTCTGGAGGTGCAAGAATACAAGAAGGTATATTGAGTTTAGATGGATTTGCTGATATTTTTTATCATAATGAATTGGCGTCTGGAATTGTACCTCAAATAACTGCGAGTATAGGTCCTTCTGCAGGTGGCGCGGTTTATTCGCCAGCTATGACTGATTTCGTAGTTATGGTTAATAAAACAGCTAGTATGTTTGTCACTGGACCTGATGTAGTCAAAACAGTACTTGGAGAAAGTGTATCATTTGATCAATTGGGCGGTGCTATTACGCATGGTACCAAAAGTGGTGTGGCTCATTTTGTAGCGCAAAACGAATTTGAATGTATGGATTATGTTAAAAACCTACTTTCATTTATACCTCAAAACAACACAGACGTACCTTTGATTATTACTAACAAAGATGATCCAAATAGAATTGATAACAATTTAATAACTTATATCCCTGAAAACCCATTACAACCATACGATGTTATTAAAATCATTTCGTCTATTCTAGATAACAATCAATTCTTTGAGGCCCATAAACTATTTGCACAAAACATCGTTGTAGGGTTTGGGCGACTACATGGCAGATCTATAGGTATTGTAGCAAATCAACCAATGCATTTAGCAGGAGCATTAGATATAGATTCATCCAATAAAGCTGCACGTTTTATTAGATTCTGTGATTGTTATAATATACCAATTATTACTATAGTGGATACACCTGGATACATGCCTGGAACTGACCAGGAACATAATGGAATAATAAGACATGGAAGCAAATTACTTTACGCTTATTGTGAAGCTACTATTCCAAAAATAACATTAGTTATAGGAAAAGCATATGGTGGAGCTTATATTGCAATGGGAAGTAAAAACCTTCGAACAGACATAAATTATGCATGGCCTACAGCTAAAATAGCCGTATTGGGATCTGAAGCAGCAGTAAAAATAATGAATAGAAAAGATCTAGCCAATGCTGAAAATCCTGACGAACTGAAAAAGCAACTCACAGATGATTTCACCAAAAAATTCTCGAATCCATATGTTGCAGCTTCGCATGGTAAAATAGATTCTGTTATTAATCCTGCTGAAACACGACCTATGTTGATTAAAGCTTTAGAACTACTTTCAAGTAAAAGAGATAAACAATTACCACGTAAACATGGTAACATTAACTTATGAGGAGATAAAATGATCAAAAAAATTCTGATAGCAAATAGGGGCGAAATAGCTCTTAGAATAATTAGAACATGTAATGTTTTAAATATAAAACCAGTGAGCATATATTCAGATGAAGATGTTAATTCTTTACACGTCAAAAAATCTCACGAATCATATTATGTTGGTAGCGCATCTCCTGCACAAAGCTATTTGAACCAAAACAAAATTATCGAAATAGCATTATCATCTGGTGCAGACGCAATACATCCAGGTTATGGCTTTCTGTCTGAAAACTCTGACTTCGCAGAACTTTGTGAAAAAAACAATCTTATATTTATAGGTCCAACCTCTAACTCTCTACAATTATGTGGAGATAAAATGCAATGTAAAAAAATAATGAGAGATGCGCACGTTCCTACTGTTCCTGGAAGCTTTGATCTAGTAAAAAATGTTGAAACTGCATTAGATAATGCTAATAGCATTGGATATCCAGTTTTACTTAAGTCTGTTTTCGGAGGAGGTGGACGTGGTATTCGTTTAGTGAACAATGATGACGAACTTAGAAATGCATTTGATCTAGCTACCAAAGAATCAATCACGGCGTTTGGCAAATCTGCATTACTAGTCGAAAAATTCTTGCCTAAAATAAGACATATAGAATTTCAACTAGCACGTGATAAACAAGGTAATACCGTACATATATTTGAACGTGAATGCTCTATACAACGACGACATCAAAAATTAATTGAATTATCCCCGTCGCCAGTAGTATCTCAAAAAGTTCGCGATGAAGTAGGACAATTAGCAATAAATGCAGTTGAAGCAGTCGAATATAGTAATCTTGGAACTGCTGAATTTCTTAGACTTGATGACGGAACATTCTATTTTATAGAAATAAACGCGCGTTTGCAAGTAGAACATCCTGTGACTGAGCTAGTATCTGGACTAGATCTGGTTAAATTACAAATAGAT
This sequence comes from Nitrosopumilaceae archaeon, assembly GCA_011523285.1. Lineage (GTDB taxonomy): Archaea > Thermoproteota > Nitrososphaeria > Nitrososphaerales > Nitrosopumilaceae > WTHC01. The sequence goes on from WTHC01000051.1 coordinate 30,576, forward strand.
ATAGCTAATGGCGAAACTATACCATTTAAACAAAGTGATCTGAAACTTAATGGATGTGCAATAGAATGTAGAATAAATGCCGAAAATACATTTTTAGATTTTGCTCCATCTACAGGATTAGTTAATGATGTTGTTTTACCATCTGGACCTGGAATAAGAACAGATACTTATCTATACACGCAATGCACAGTATCTCCATTCTATGATTCTTTAATCGCTAAATTAAATTCATGGGGCTCTGATTTTGATCAGGCTAGAAAGAGAATGGTTAACGCATTAATTGATTTTCATATACGTGGAATAGACACATCAATATCTCTATATAAAACAATTCTTACTAGCGACGAATTTATTAATGGTGACCTCTCTACAGACTTTCTTGATAGATTTGACATTTTAAACAGACTTGAAGATAATATAAAAAATGAAATTGCTAGCAAACAGGATATAGCATTAGCAGCAGCCTCATTACATTCTATGCTTTATAATTCAAAAATATCAAAATACCATAAGCAAAATACAAATTGGGATCATCAGATGTATGGCTTATGACTGAATACAAAATAGAAAATATTAATAATACCATCTCTAATGCTGATATAATTAAACAATTATCAGATCATGAATTCGTTATCAATATTAATAATACTGAAAAAAATATCAATGTAATTAGTGTATTTGCTGATTCCATTGAGTTCATGTTGTCTAATACTTATCATATAGCAAAATATGTAGAACGATCAAGCTCTAAGATCAAATTGATAGTTGACGGAATACCAATTACATTAACAACTCATCACAAACTTAACGATGTGGTTTATAAAAATTCTGGGGGATCTGTGGCTGATGCACAAACAAATCTAATTAGCCAAATACCTGGCAAAGTTATTTCTGTCAAAGTTGATGAAAATACAGAAGTAAAAAAAGGAGATATTATATGCGTATTAGAATCAATGAAAATGCAAGTTTCTGTTAAATCTCATAAAGATGGGGTCGTCAAGAAGATTAATGTCAAAACTGGATCTGCTGTAGCTAAGAATGACACAATTGCAGAAATTGAATAACTAATTATTATTGATTCTCCAAAAATTTCTTTATTTCATTATAGTTTGGTTCTACTAAAGGATCATCCGAAATCCATATGTATGTAATTATTCTTTTCTCATTTATTATAAATATTGATCTTTTAGCTGCGTTATAATTTTTGATATGCAAAAGGTCACGCATCAAAACTCCATATTCAATTATTGTTTTACTATTGTAGTCTCCTAAAATAGGAAATTCTATGTTGTATTTATCAGCAAAAGCTTTATTGGCAAAAGGGCCGTCGTTACTTATACCAAGTGTTTGGACATTTAAGTTTGATATATAATTTAATGATTTTTGAAATTCACATATTTCATTTTTACATACTGGTGAATGTGCTGCTACAAAAAAAACTAGCATAATTTTTTTACCTGCGAATTCATCTATTGTTCTTATCTTCAATTCGGTATCTACTAATTCAAAATAAGGAGCTTTATCGCCAATTTTTAATCCCATGAATCAAATTATACTCGCATGTATATATCAATTATTCATAAGCAATAATTTTCAGTAAATAGATTTTTATATAATCTCTTAGGTTGTTAGCTGCTTTGGTAGGGGAAATAGTAAGTAATTATAGTAATGTTCTGATGATGTTTGGATTTGCTATAACTGCTACGGCACCAGCTTTATTATTATCCAAAATGATATCTCCTAAAAAACGTAATAATCCTGTTAAATTTTTGCCTATGGAATGTGGCCAAGTGCCAAAAGGAGAAGGAAGAACTCATTTTATGATGCAATACTATGCTTATGTTCTAATGTTTGTAGTGTTTGATGTTATGGCAATATTCTTATATTCGTGGGGTAGTACAATATTGAATCTAGAAAGAACTGCTACGTTGCCAATAATTATATTTTTAGGAATTATGTTTGCTGCTATGGCTTTTGCCTTATATCAATCTAAAAGGCGTAATATATGGTAATTTTTTATAGTACATCATTGTACATTAGGGTGAGTTTGATTTGCTAAAAGATCTATTGATACCACAAAATGCTAATGCATTTGTTTCTAAATTAGGCGATATTTTAGTCAAAGCTGTAGATCAACCATTGGGATACGCCATTAATTGGGGTCGTATATGGTCATTATGGCCAGTACATATAGAAACAGCATGTTGTAGTGTAGAATTTGGAGCAGCTTCTGGACCGCGTTATGACGTTGAAAGATTTGGAATAATAGAAGCTTTTGGATCTTTGAGACAATGTGATTTGGTTGTAGTACAAGGTACAATAACACGTAAAATGGCACCACGACTTCGATTGGTATATGATCAAATGCCAGATCCGAAATATGTGATAGCTATGGGAGCATGTGCAATAACTGGCGGATTGTATTTTGATTCATATAATGTTTTACCTGGTATAGATGGAGTTTTACCTGTAGATGTATATGTTCCTGGATGTCCTCCTAGACCTGAAACATTAATACAAGGATGTATGTTGCTTCAAGAAAAAATAAAACGTATGAACATTAGGTAAATAAAATGAACGCCAATATTCCAAATAAAGTAAAAACAGATATTGATGGAGATAAAGACAACGAAATCGAAAAACATGATGTAGATCTTCCTGAGCTTGAAAAGGATATTGCTAATAAATTAACAGATAAGTTTGATACAAAAATAAAAGTAATTTTCATAAAAAAAAATAGAATTAAAGTAGACACTAACAAAAATAATATTTTAGAAATAGCGAAGTTCATTAACCAGAATCTGAAATTTGATCATGTTGAATCAGTTTCTGGTGTTGATTATCCTGACCAAAATGAAATCGAAGTAGTTTATCATCTTGGGTCTTATGATCCAAGTATTTCTAACCAAATTTTAGCTTTGTCTACCAGAACAATCAGAGAAACTACTCCACATCCTGGTTTTGATCGTACTAGATTACCCAGTCTTAGAGATATATTTTATAGTGTCGAATTTCATGAAAGAGAATGTTTTGAAATGTTGGGAGTTTATTTTGAGAATCATCCTGATAATCGAAGATTATTATTACCAGAAGATTGGGCAGATCTGCCTCCTCTCAGAAAGGATTTCAAAATAAAAGGTAGATAAATTGGTTTTAAAATTACCTCCAGGCATTAAATTGGAAAAAGAAGATGATAAAATAATGACTCTTAATGTCGGTCCTCAACATCCTGGTTCTGGACATATGCGTATTATAGTAAAAATAGATGGAGATTATATCGTCTCATGCGATCCAGATCCTGGTTATGTTCATCGAGGTGAGGAAAAAATGGCTGAATATAGAAACTACATAACTAATATACCGCACCTAGAAAGGCCTGTAATACATGACTCATGTAACATATTATATCCATATTGTTTAGGTGTGGAAGAAATACTTGGTATTGAGGTTCCAGAACGAGCAAAATATGTACGTGTTATAGCATCAGAGTTAAACAGATGTGTTTATACATTGTATTGGCTTGCTATTTATGGTATCTTCCTAGGCCACTCTACTATGTTTATGTGGCCTGCTGGAGATCGTGAATTATTAATAGATCTATTAGAAAAATTGAGTGGAGCTAGAGTCACACATGCGTATTTTGTTCCTGGAGGAGTAAGGAATGATATGCCAGCTAATTTTGAAGATGTATGTTTAAGACAAATCAATTATTTCGAAAAACGAATCAAACAATACGATTCTATTTTTTATAGTAACCCTATTCTAAAATCCAGAACCATTAATACTGGAGTACTTGGAAAAAAAGATGCCATTAGACTTGGGTCTACAGGTTCTGTTTTGCGTGCAAGTGGGGTTGATTTTGATATACGTAAAAAAGAACCATATGATGTATATGACAATCTTGACTTTCAAACTAACGTACTGAAAAGTGGTGATTCATATGCTAGATCTAAATTACCTTGGTTGGATATGCTAGAAAGCTGTAGGATTATTAGAAATGCACTAGAAAAAATTCCAAAATCTGGTTCAGTACGAGTTAAATTAAAACCAAATCCAAAAGCTGGTAATGTTGAAACGTACAAAAGAGTAGAATCTGGCAGAGGATCTCTTGGCATGCATATCATTTCTAATGGTAAACCAGAACCATATAGAGTAAAGATTAGCGTAGGTTCATTTAGAAATCTTATATGTCTCCCATATTTATTAAAAGGTGAAAAACTTGGAAACATGCCTTCGGTTTATTGGAGCCTAAATTATTGGCCGGTGGAAGCTGATAGATAAATGTCAATAATAGCCCCTAAATTCAGATTAGGATATTTCATCAAATCTTTGCTAGATAATGTTTTTTGGATAATCATCCTGCTTACTCTTGTTGGAATACCAACAATTCAAGTGGCGTTATTTTTTATTGATTTACCAGTCATAGACGGTGATCTATTAACTCCATTTCTTGCTTTGACATGGCTAGCAGATCCTTCACGTACTCTACCTATAGTTAAAACTTTAATGCAGACTGATTTTTTTAAAATCGCTGTATTTCCTGGGTTTGGCTTTGCTGCTTTGTTAGCTGCAGGCACAATATTTGTAGAAAGAAAGCTATTGGCAAAACTTCAATTGCGCGTGGGGCCTTTTTATTGTGGTAAAATAGAAGGACTTTTACAACTTATGGGTGATGGACTTAAACTAATATCTAAAGAAATAATAATACCTGCTAAAGCTGATAAACCAATATTCTGGATTGCACCATTATTGTTCGTAGGAACTGCAGCTGCGTTTATTTCTTTAATACCAGTATCTCCAGGATGGGTAATTGCAGACTTGGATGTAGGATTACTTGCATTCTTTGTAATAATAGGATTTTTTCCAATTATAACAGTTCTATCATCTTGGTCTGCTAACAGTAAATTTCCATTTATCGGTGGTATTAGAGCACTACATCAAATGGTTTCATTTGAAATTCCATTAATACTTTCATTACTAGGAATAGTGATATTGACAGGTTCATTAAATTTATCAGAGATTGTAGAAAGCCAATATAATTATCCGTGGATAATATTTATGCCAATAGGAGCTATTGTTTTCTTTATAGCTATGTTGGCAGAACTTGAAAGAATCCCATTTGATTTACCAGAAGCAGAAAGTGAAATAGTTGCTGGATGGTTAACTGAATTCTCTGGCATGATGTATGGTCTTGTACAATTAGGTTCATATCTGAAGTTATACGCTTTCGCCGCACTATTTGTTGTATTGTTTTTAGGTGGTTGGAATGGTCCAATGGTGATACCTCCATTTCCACAAGAAATAATTACTGACGGCATAGAACTAGGACCTATTTCAGTTACAGTTCCTGGTTTACCATTATTTACACCAGAAATGTTGAATGGCACATTTTGGTTCACGATAAAAACAGTTGGAGTTATATTTTTTATTTTGATGCCGAGAGGAGTATTTCCTAGGATAAGAATAGATCTCTTATTGCATATTGGGTGGTATAAACTCATAGGATTGGCATTTGTTAACATCTTTATATCTCTAAGCTTGTTATATGCTGGAGTATTAGGTCCTGGCGGAATGATATAATGGGTACTGCAAGCGGAATAATTAAAGCATTGAATTCTGGAATTAAGCATATAGCAATTAAAAGATTTACTTTAAGATATCCAGAACAAAAATTGAAATTTGTTGGTGACGGATATCAATTTGATCCTGTTTCTGGTGTGGGAGTAGCTGGGCTCAAAGGCAGACATATGCTTTTTCATGATAAATGTACTGGATGTCAATTGTGTTCTATAGCATGTGAAGGTATTGCAGAAGCTATTTCTATGGTTAAGGTTGATGAAAAATGGAAACAAAATAAAAAATCAATAATGCCGCAGATTGATTATGGTAAATGTGTGTTTTGTGGTTTGTGTGTAGATGCATGCCCATTTTATGCTTTGTACATGACCAATGATTATGAACTATCTTCTTTCAGCAAAGAAGGATTAATTTATACCCCTGCTCAATTACAAGTTAAACCAAACATTAAACAGGACGCAGAAATAAAAATAAGTGATAGAGGTGCAACGCATGGCTGACATTACTTTTTTGATAATTGCTATATTTACTGTAGGCTGCGCTATCGCATCTTTAGAATTACGTTCATTAATTTATGGCTCTATATCATTAATGGGTTCTCTTCTTGGTATTGCTTTTTTTTTCTTATTACTAGATTCTCCTTTCGTAGCAATGTTTCAAATTGCTGTGTATGTAGGATCTATAGCGGTACTTATTTTATTCACTGTGATGCTAGTTAAAAGAGAATTGATCTTTAATAAAATTGAGGATCCAAAAAGGAAATATGTTGGAATAGTACTAATGCTAGTTTTGATCACAGGACTAGGATCTGTTATAATTGATTCTGGGCTTAAATTTCTAAATACGAATACTGCCCCAATTGATTTTAGTGAAATTGGAGAAGACTTTGTAACTTACTATTGGCCTGCATTAATAATTATGGCGTTGATATTATCTAGCTCAATTACGGGCGCACTTGTTTTGGCAAGAAGAGAGGATATTGAAAATGAACAACACACTAATTGATTTTGTCATAGTGTCAATCACATTACTTAGTATTGGAATTTATGGGCTTGCAGTGAAACGAAATGCTATTAGAATGCTTTTCGCAATAGAAATCATCATCAACGCTGCTAACTTAAATTTAATTTCTTTTGCTAGATTTTTACCTCACAGTAGTGGACAAACATTAGCACTATTCTCTATCGCCATAGCCGCGGCTGAGGTCGCAGTTGGATTAGCGTTAATCATAGTAGCATATAGAATGTACAAAAATGTGGACATTGCTGAATTTAGGAGCTTGAAAGGTTAATGGAATATTTAGCGTTACAAGTTGTATTCTTACCATTGCTATTATCGCCATTAGCATATTTATTAGGTAGAAAATTTGGCCCTACAACCACAATGTGGTTTACGTTTGGCATTCTTGCTTATTGTACTTCTATTATAATCCACCAATTTACAATCGGTGATTATGAAGAACATTATAAGTGGACTGAACAATTTGGAGAATTTGGATTTTTATTTGACGGATTGTCTTCCATATTTGCAATCATTATCTATCTTTTGTGTACTATACTCACATTATATTCTAAACCATACATGATTCACAAATTTCAGGAAAATTTTAAACTAGAAAATAAAAATGAGCAACAATCTCAATTACAAAATAAACAAACTATGATTGTTCAAACTGATCAAACGGAATATATTAACAAAAACTCTGGTGTATATTTTGCATTATATCTAGTCTTTGCTATGGGTATGTTGGGTACAGTACTGGCAACCAATTTGATAGAATTCTATGTCTTTTTTGAAGTAATGTTGGTACCTGCATTTTTTTTAATTGCATTTTATGGAGATGGTAATAAACGTAGAATCTCCTTGATGTTCTTTTTTTGGACTCATGTAGGAGCTGTAATATTACTACTAGGCTTCTTGACAATAGGTCTGAGTATAGGAAGTTTTGATTTTGTAGATATAGACGAATCTGAAATTCCAGAAGATATTCTTCTGCTATCTGCTAGTGCTATTATAATAGGACTGGGAGTTAAATTAGCAGCTTTCATGTTTCATATATGGTTGCCTTATGCACATGGATCTGCACCGACGCCAATAAGTGCTTTATTATCTCCTGCTATGATCGGAATAGGTGCATATGGATTATTTAGATTGATAATTGAATTTTTGCCTGGTGCTTATCATGAATTGGCTATATGGTTGCACATATGGGGTCTATTAACTATGATATATGGTGGAATAATGGCGTTAATGCAAGATGATATAAAACGCTTATTTGCTTATTCGAGTATAAGTCAAATGGGTTATTTGTTATTTGGCATCGGTTCATATTCTGTGTTAGGCATGACTGGAGCAGAAATGATGTATATCACACATGCGCTAGGTAAAGGATTGCTTTTTATGAGTGCCGGTGTATTAATAGTACAAGTTAAGACTCGTAGTATTTCTAAGCTTGGTGGATTGGCGAATAAACTACCTGTTACTGTTGTATGTGCAGTAATCGGTGCACTTACAATAATGGGAGTACCTCCAACTAGCGGATTCATGGGCGAATGGATGTTATTCTATGGTGCTATAGACACAGCTATTGATGAAGATTCTACATTGAGAATCATAATATTCAGCCTTGGACTAATATCTACAGTTATTACTATGTCATACATGCTATGGATGCTTAAAAGAGTATTTTTTGGAAAATTGCCTGAAAATCTAACACATGTAAAAGACGGGAATTGGTATATGTTATCTCCTATGATAGTATTGGCAGGCCTTACAATTATTTTAGGAATATATCCAGATATATTCTTAAATAAAATAGTTCCATATATGAGTGAAATAACCACGAGGATATTGAGCATCAATTAAATCAGTGAAATATATGGAACAAAATTTTAACGAATTAATTGCGTGGTTGATTTGGATTTTACCATTTGTTGCAGCAATAATAATACCTGCCATAGGAAAAAGATATAATAACTTAGTTGGTTATGTTGCAAGTGCTATTGCATTATTTAGCGCAATAACAGCTGCATCAATTTTACCTAACGCAATAGAGTCTCATGGAATACATAATCAAGTATTATGGATTTCTACCATTGATCTAAAAGCCGGCGTATTGGCAGATCCTCTCTCTATAATAATGTCTAACATTGTTGCTTGGATATCATTTCTAATCACAGTGTATAGCATTGGTTACATGAAACATGATAAAGATCAAGTAAGATTTTGGTTTTGGATGATGTTTTTTATAGGTTCTATGCAATTGATAGTTTTATCTGATAATTTACTCCAAATGTTTTTTGGTTGGGAAGGTGTAGGTCTTGCATCGTACGCATTAATTAGTTTTTGGTATAGAGATAAGAAACAACATCATGTTGGAACAGAAAATCATAGTGTGTTGGGATTAGTTGAATATTATTCTCCCACTCATGCTGGAATGAAAGCTTTCATCATGACTAAAGTTGGAGATATAATGATGCTAGCTGGAATGTTTTTAATTTTTTCATTCGCAGGAACTTTCGGATTTAGAGAATTGATTGATGATACAACTTGGGCAACTAATATGGCAACTGATGGTCTATTGATCCCTGCAATTGTTTTACTATTCGGAGGCGCCATAGGAAAATCGGCACAATTTCCATTAAATGAATGGCTGCTTGAAGCTATGACAGGCCCTACTGCAGTTTCTGCATTAATACATGCAGCTACCATGGTTAAAGCAGGTGTATTTTTGGTTGCACGATTAGGCCCAATATTATTCTCCTTGAGTATGGCTGGAATACTAGTAGATCAATTTTTCGAAATCGTTGCTCTCACAGGTGCGATTACGGCACTGTTGCTGGCAACTCAAGGTATGGTTAATATGGAATTAAAAAAAGTTCTAGCATATTCTACAGGATCTCAAATTGGATATATGATGATGGCTTTAGGTATGGCTGGTTTATCTGATCAATTTGTGGATGGTTATACTGCCGGTTTTTTCCATCTAATGTCTCATGCTATGTTTAAAGCATCATTATTTATGGCAGCTGGATCATTGATACATGTGGTAGGATCTAGATTTATGACTGATATGGGTGGGTTAAGAAAACATGTGCATAAAACATATATTTTCGTTTGGGCATCTGGTTTGGCACTAATGGGAGCACCATTTATTACTACAGGATTTTGGAGCAAAGATGCAATATTCGCATCTATATATGAATCAGGACATGTTCTTGCATTACCAATTTTCATAATTGCAGTTTTGACAGCGATCATAACTGCTTTTTACACTACTAGAATGATTGGGATTATATTTTTTGGTGAGCGTAGTCAACACATAATGAAAATGGAAAAATCTGGGGATCATATACACGAAGTAGATAAATTAATGTGGTTGCCATATGGCATATTAGCTATCTTAACAATAGGCGTTGGAATTTTTGGATTGTCTGCAGAGAATAATATCCATAGCATATTTGCAGAATATCTTGAACATTCATTTGGTATACACTCAGCTCATTTAAATACTGAAGAACATAATGATATCAATTTATTTAGTGGACTCAATGCTCTTGCAGTTGCATTTTCATTATTGGCTTTCGTTGTTGGGTTCGTATTGGGTTATATTTTTTATATTGGTAGGTATATTGATCCTACTAAATTTGTAAATTCAAATTTGTTGTTTTATTCATTGCATAAATTAATGCTAAACAGATGGTACTTGAATACGCTAATTTACTGGTGTTTTGTGATTTCGCCATTACTAATAGCAAGAAGAATATGGAGATATTTTGAACAAACCGTTGTTGATTTGGGTATGAATAACGGATTTGAATATGCTATCAAATGGAGCTCGTCTATCATCCATAAAACGCAAACAGGAGTAGTACAATCTTATCTGTACGTATTTGGAGCTGGACTTCTTTTTGTTATTCTAATATTGTTAGTATAGTGGATTAAATGATAGAAATTACATCTACTCCAATTGTTTTAATAATTGTTCTAGGAATTGCAGGTGTAATATTGCCAATAATAAGCATAACCAGAAAAAACGTCTCTTCAAAGTTGTATGGTGCAATCTCTTTGGCAGTTTTAATATCGTCTATATTATTTGTTATATATCAATTAACTTCATCTGCAATATTGTCGTCGTTTTCTGAAGATGTATTAACTGTAGATCTTCTTGGAGATTTATTCGCTATTTCCATGTTGTTGGTAGCAATTATGACTACCGTAGGCTCATTTGATTTTATACGTAAAAAATCTTATTCTTCAATATATTTCTCATTGATTTTACTATCCACAATTGGTATGGTATTGGTTGCATACTCTACAGATTTGGTAATGCTTTTTGTTGCATGGGAATTAATGAGTATTCCTACTTACATATTAGCTGGATTTTTGAAAAAGAATCCCAGTTCAAATGAAGCGGCATTAAAATACTTTTTATTCGGAGCATTATCTTCCGCAATAATAATTTATGGGATATCTATTACATATGGCATTACTGGTTCCACTAACATATCTGAAGTTATACGAGTTTTTTCCACAATAGATGCCGAAATGTTGCCGTTGGCATTATTAGCAGTATCTATGTTTATAGCTGGATTTGGTTTTAAAATGGGGCTCGTTCCATTTCACATGTGGCTTCCAGATACATATGAAGGTTCTCCTCCCACTATAACGGCTTTATTAGCTGCAGGCACTAAAAAAGCTGGATTTGCAGCTGCTATAAGAATAATAATAATTGGTACGATTGCCTTAAATTTTGATTGGACTTTAGCTCTAGGAATTATTGCAATAATGACAATGACGATTGGTAATATAGCTGCCATCATGCAAAAAAATCTCACAAGAATGTTAGCTTATTCTAGTATAGGACATGCTGGCTACATATTAATTGGCTTAGCCACGTATCCATTGTCCAATATTGGACTTCAAGGATCATTGTTTCATATAATTAATCATGCTGTGATGAAATGTGCTGCTTTTATTGCAGTAACAGGTATCATAATTACAATCAAAACAACTTATATAGATAAAATAAAAGGATTAGGCGTTAGAATGCCAATAACCGCATTGGGGCTTACTATTTCTTTATTGGCATTAGCTGGAGTGCCGCCTCTAAACGGATTTTGGAGCAAATTAATGTTATTTGGTGCTGCACTTGATGCAGGATCTACGTATTCATGGATATATTGGCTTGCGATAGCAGGTGTTCTTAACAGTGCTTTGTCTTTAGCATATTATGGATGGGTTATAAGGAAAATGTATTTTGAGGGTGATCGCACAATCTCAATTAAAGAACCTAAATCTATAATCTCAGTAATGATATTTTCTATATTGTTTATTGTTGGAGTTGGAGTTTATCCAGATCTAATAATTCAATTTACAGAAAAAATAATATTTCAACTAACTATGGCACTGAATTAAATTTAGTAAATTCAATCAAATTTTCTAAACTGGTTTTTGCACTATTACTATCAAATCTGGCTAGATTCTTTGTAGCCCTATTTGAGTATATATTAAGCAAATTCTCCATATGATCAAAAATATTACGTGGATCCGAGCTGTTTTTTATTAATAGATTGAATAATTTTTCTTCGTTATTCCAATCATGTAGATCATCATTTATTTGGTATGCTATCCCAATATTCTTACCATATTCAGATATAGCTTTAATTTCGTTCTCGTTTCCACAATTTATTATACCGCCTAGTTTAGACGCAGCTTCAAACACACTGGCAGTTTTGTATTCTATCACTTTGATATAATCGTCAAATGTTATATCTTCATTTGTTTGTAATCTATTTTCCATCATCTCTCCCTCACTCATTAACATTGCAGTTGATGCTAAATTCTTAGTTACAATATGATTGTTGATTTTGGATGATATGTTTAATATTAGCCCTAGCACAAAGTCGCCAGTTAGAATGCTTGTATTATAACCATATTTTATGTGAAAAGGCTCTTTACCTCTTCTTCCATATTCGTTATCTATTATATCATCATGTATTATAGATTCTGTATGAAGTAATTCTACTGCACATGATGCCATATATGCTGTCTTATTTGCTGTGCCAATACATTCTGCACTTAATATAAGAATTAATGGTCTGATCCTCTTGCCATTATCTATTGCATATCTCAGAGGGCCTATAAATTCTGAATTAGAATATGTGTTTAACTCATCATACAGTGTAGTATTAATATTATTGATATATTTTTCATAGTTATTGATTAATGAATTGATAGCAAAGTTTTTGTCCAAAAACCAACACATTGTGAATATTTTTGATTAATATTAATATTTTGATATTGCTCCCGCCGGGATTTGAACCCGGGATCACCGCCTTGAAAGGGCGGTATGCTTGACCGGTCTACACCACAGGAGCGTATACGTTTGCACGTATCATTTTGTTAATAAAATCTTTTGGAATCAATTTCATGATTTTTTCTACATTATATTTTATCATTTCGTATCTAACTTAAAATATGACATTAGATATTGAAATATGGTATTTTTACTGGGCCCGTAACTCAGCTTGGTAGAGTAACCGGCTCATAACCGGTAAGTCAAGGGATCGAAGCCCTTTGGGCCCATTTTCGAAACAATTTTTAAACTGAATGTTGGTGTCAATATGGCCTGCAATGAAGAATTAGAGTTATTTCTGAACTATGATGTTAAGGCATTTATCTGAGCTTGCCAATATTAAATCTTGGATCTGTGGTATTAAGATACTGGAAAACTTCGTTTATATGAATCACTTCGTGTGTGGAAATCTTACTTGATTTTATAAATTCATTATCTGATACACTCCTGTTTATTATTGTGTATATGCCAGTAATAATTATATTATTTTTATTAAGTGCTTTTATGTTATTCTCAATAGTTTTGCCCGTGGTTATCACATCATCTACAATTATAGTTTTCATGTTATGAAATGTATGTCCTTCTATAGATTTTGATGTGCCATGAGATTTATTATCATTTCTTACATAAATTAATGGTTTCATTGATTCTAATGCTAGTGCTGATGTTAATATTAATCCACTTGTAGGTATAGCTGTAAAACAATCAAAATTTTCTAAGCCAATTTGATCGTTTATTATATTCAATAAACGGTGTACTACTTTGCGAAATTGGTTAGGATAGCTGTATAACATTCTGATGTCTACATAGAAATCACTACTCATTCCACTTGAAAGCATAAAATTTCCAAATTTTATTATTTGATTATAGTACAAGAAAAACGCTAATTCTTTCTTAAAACTCATACTTATAAAACAGATCAGATTTATTTTAGTTTATTTATTATTGTCTATATATGCCAGAACTATGGTTAAATTATGGAAACGCAGATATTGTTCTTGATATACAAGCAGAAAACTTGCACAGTCAAATACATAATTCTATGAATATAACTCAAACGTCGCATATTCTAGAGAAATTAAACTCCATTGACATTAAAGAATCTGCCAATCTTGTAATATTTGAAGATACAAAACCCATCTTACAAATAGTTTTCATGTTGTTTGAAATATGTAATAAAAATTCAAATCCATTACCAAAAATTCTAGTTCCTCAGGAAATAATCCATTCTATTAGAAATAAAATATCTCAAACAGAAATCAAAAAATTTTCTAATATATCTGAAGGTAACTTTATTTTTATAAATGATTTACATTTTGATGGGCTTTTTGGTTTTTCTACCACCGCCACCAATTTATTAAAAAAATTAGGAAGTAATAATTCTCTTCTTTCTGCATATAGAAAGAGATCTAATAATTTTCCTATGCCTGGTAAACATACTATTCCATTTAAAATGGCACAAGAATTCACATCAAGCTTTGAAATAGTTTCAATTGAAATAATTAACAATTCTGATGTAGTATGTGATATTATAATTGGACATCCATCATCTATGTCTACACTGTCAAAATCATTAGTATCAACTCATGTAAATATAGATAAACAAAATGCTTTGATCATTAATTATGGAAAAGCAAATATTTCAACTCTTGGAAATACGTTAGAGTCTCTTTGGAATTGTAGTTCTGTGATCGCAAATAACGGTCTCGCAATATTGATTTCTGACTGTTCATCTGGAATTGGTTCTACTGCTATCCAATATTTAGTAGAAAAGAGATTTAATATTGATTCACTCAAAGATCCTGTTGAATATATAGCAGGTATGGAAAATTTATTATTTCTTACTGAACTCCAAAAAAAAATTAGAATTGGATTGGTATCTGTTTTACCTTATTTTTATTTGAACCAATTAAATATTATCCCATTTCAAAGTGGTAATGATTCATTAAATTATATACTTGATGATAAAACTGTAGGTAAAAAAATAACTGTTATATTTAATGCAAGTCGCACTTTATTGAAATAGATGTATATTTTGTATTGGGGCACAAGCAACCATTAAAATTATTATCATTATGTATATGATTTTTCTATTGGAAGGTAATTGAGAAACATCATCTAAGATATCTATATTTGGATTTAGTGAATATAATAACAAAATGAATATTCCCATTACAAAATACCCCATCATAAATAAAATAGCTATACTTACATATGTTATTATTTTATGTATCTTGTTACCGAGTATTGACCTTGCTATATGCCCTCCATCTAATTGCCATGCTGGCAGTAAATTTAAAAAAGTTATTAAAAATCCTAACCATGAAGCAAATAATATAGGTGTCATTAATATACGATCTGTATCATTTCTGAAAATATCAAATATTATTGACATTATAAAATTTTCTTCAATTTCTATAATCCGATACTCTGAAACAAGATCTATTGATTCGTTATTTAAAACAGGCGCTGTATATATTCCATAAATTAATACTATGATTGTTATAATTAAACCTGCTATTGGACCAGCTAAAGCTACATCAAATAATATTTTTCTATTAATTGTTAAACTAGTAGATTTGATAAAAGCACCGAAGGTTGGAATTCCAAATATTGGGATTCCAGGTATGAAATACGGCCATGTGGTTTTTAAACCATGCATTTTTGCAACAATTAAATGCCCGAATTCATGAGTGCCTAAAATACCAAGTAACGAAATGGTGTAAATAGATGCAATATACATAGGCTCGCCAATGTATATATACGAATTTATTTCTGCAGTCTTATAATACCCATCTATCATAACTAGTATGGCAACAACAACAAAAAGAAATCTAGGTGTCCATGATTTAGACCAAAATTTTATAGATTTGGAAACAGATAGCTCGCATTCATTTACCAATAAACATAATTCGTCATTGATTTTTCTTAGTCTGCATACGGCGTGTTCTTTCTCAAGTTTCTGTATTAATAATATAAACTTACATGCAAATTTTGTATCAGTGATTCTAAATGTCAATCTATTTTGATTTGTAATTATATTTGATACAGTAAAAATAGATGTTACAATCCGAATTATGTTATTTTGTTTAATTACATCCACTACATTTCTAGCTAATACCCATATTTGTTTTTTGGTTTAAAATTAAATATTAGTTAACAAAATAATGTATATTGCAAATAGTATCCACGTCTGCAGGAAATTATATAATAAGAAATTGTAAGAATGATGATCTACCATCAGTCATAAACGTTAATGTCAAAACACTCCCTGAAAATTATTCTAATTACTTCTATGAAACATTGTTAGCGGAATTACCAGAAGCATTCTTAATAGCAGAAATTTCGTGTAATTGTGTAGGATATATAATGTGTACATTAGAATACGGCTTTTCTAATTTTAAAAAATTAGGGTTTAGAAAAAAAGGCCATGTAGTATCTATAGCTGTTCTTAAAGATCATCGTAACCTAGGTATAGGAACTACACTTGTATCTGAGGCAATAGTAAGTATGAAACTTAAAAAATGCGATGAACTCTATTTAGAAGTCCGTTGTAGTAATACGCAGGCGGTAAAATTATACGAACGACTGGGCTTTGTAGTGAAACATCTATTAAAAACATATTATAAAGATGGTGAAAATGCATATCTTATGGCAGTAGAATTTAACTATTAGATTTAAATAAATATCTTAGCAATTTGTCATAATGGTACTCAAACGACGTCTTCTTGGAATTACTATTTTTATTTTGTGTATAATTACATTCTTCCTATATGCTTATTTAGTAATGTTATCTGAATGGAGTCCTATAGTATTACAATTATCTATGTTGATGATTGCTGGTGGTATATTGGGAGCATTATCGTGGTTGGGTTATACAATGGCTACAACTAGACCATCAAAATCATTTATAACATCTGATGAAAACAAATAAATCATTTTCTTATATTTGCATCTATTGCTATTTGATAATACTTGGGGCCTATAGCACGTACTATATTTGAGTGCAATACTGTTGATTTAATTTTGATTGTATTAAAATAATGTTTTGTTGCACGTTCAAGCGCATTTTTTTTATCAGCGTGAATATGGCAATAATAATGAATAATTCCATTGTTTTTTGTACCTAAAACAGCAGAATCAAGAAAATTATCTGTTCGTTCAGGCAGCAACATTAATGTTCTATCTGCAGTTTCATCTAATTCATTAATTAAATTTGACGCATCACCACACATAGGAATCACATTTCCTTTCATTTTATTTAATTCTAAATTTTTTTTGCATAATCGTATCGCATCAGGATTAATGTCCATATTATAAATATTGCACTTTTTCTTTTTGGCTATTAATATTGAAAACATACCTATGCCACCAAACATATTGATTATATTTTCTCCATCTTTCACTAAATTCGCGATCCTATTTCTTTCTGTGGATAACCTTGGTGAAAAAAATACTTTTCTAACATCTACATTGAATCTACACCCGTATTCTTTATATTCTGTCTCAGTTGTATCAATACCTGCTAATAGTTCCAATTCTCTTATTCTGAAATCTCCTTTCACCACAGATGACTGTCGATATATTGATTTTGCTTTTTTAATTTTATCTAGAAGAACTTCTCCTATAATTTTTTTACTGTTGGATAATTCGTCCGGTATTCTAATTATCACAATTTCTCCAATTTGATCAAATGATGAAAATAAATTGTTAATTTCATTTGCTTGTAAAATATTTATTAGATGTCTTTTAAGAAATTTAGTCAATTCATGTAATATAAATTACCATTTTCTTTTTGTTGTTTGTCTAATCGACTATTGGATTTATTAACTCTTGGCCTTTTGCTATTTTCGTCTCTTCTGAATGAAATATCTAACAATTTTAAGAATTTGTTCATGGCGCGAACTTTTGATAGTGGTGCTATTGCATGTCCAGAAACATTAGGAGTTCCATCAAAAATAATTATTGAATCTGAAATTAAATCTATTAATTGTAAATCATGATCTATAATAACGGCTGCTTTTCCATGATCTTTTATAAATTTTTGAAGGAATTTTGATATTGCGATCCTGTCTTCTACATCTAAAAATGCAGATGGTTCATCTAATGCAAAAAGATCTACCTTTTGTAATAATGTGGCAGCGATAGCTACTTTCTGTAATTCTCCACCAGACAAATTTTTTATTTGTTTATTATATAATTTTTTTATTGTTAATGCATCTATGATTTGTTGTTCTTCGTCGCCATCATTAATATTATTATTAATTTTTTCTAGCAGTGTTAAAACCTCTGTATCTGTATCATTTGAGAGATATTGTGGTTTGTACGCAATTGATATTTTCTTCGTAGTTTCTCCTTGATCTGGTTCTATATTCCCCGTAATCATTTTTAGCATGGTGGTTTTACCGAGCGCATTTGCACCTATTACACCAATTAGTTCTCCACGTCTGATATCGCCTTTTTCTATATTGAGTGTGAATTTCTTATAATTCTTAATTAGGTTAGAATATTTCATTAATATTTCATCACTATGAAATTCATTGATGCTTAATATGGGATCAAAAGTAAATTTTTTGTCACGAAATCTCACATTTTCATTATGCAAATATCCATCTAAAAAAACATTGATTCCAACTTTAGTTGATAATATGCCAGATACTATACCATAAGATCCAGGGTTTCCATATATGACATTTATATAATCACTGATATAATCCAATAAAGTAACATCATGTTCTACTATCATCACAGTTTTTCCAGATTTAGCTAAATTTCTAATTATTCTTGACACTTTTGTGCGTTGATATATATCATTATACGAAGACGGTTCGTCAAAAAAGTACAAATCTGCATTTTTAGATATAGAAGTTGCTATAACTAAACGCTGTAATTCTCCACCGCTTAGCTCCCCTACATTCATCTCGATTGATCTTTTTAAATTTAATTCATTGATTAAATTGTTACTAATACCGCGTTCATCATATTTTTCAATTAATTCTTTTCCAGTTCCATTAAATGTTTCAAGTAAATTGTATACTTGTTGTGGTTTGATAGAAACTTTAATTTGGTTTTCATTTATTTTTTCAAAATAAGATTTAAGTTCAGTACCTTTATAATATTTTATTATATTTTGCCAATATGCCTCTTTTTCATTATAATTACCAATATTCGGAATTAATTTACCTGATAATATATTAATAACAGTACTTTTTCCCATGCCATTTCTACCTAACAGCCCTGTCACAGCTCCTTTTTTTAATACTGGTAATTTGTATAACCTGAATGAGTTTTGATCATACTGATGAATTTTATGATGTGATAACTCTGATGCTAAATTTACAATAGTTATTGCATTAAATGGACATACTTTCACACATATGCCACACCCATTGCATAAATTTTCATCAATCTGAGCTTTTTTTATATTATTATTTAATGTAATACATTCTAAACCTGATTTGTTCACTGGACAATATTTTATACATTCTAAACCACATTTCTTAGGCTGACATAAATCCTTATCTAACACTGCTACTCGATGCGTCATAAATTATTATTACGATTCCTATTTTATAATTCTTGAATTAATTAGTTACATTAATAGATTAGATATGTTATATCCCATTAAGCCGGTCATAGCAATGGGGTGCGACCCAGTCCCATTCCGAACCTGGAAGTCAAACCCATTGTCGCTATTGTGTTACTTAGGTGCGCGAGCTCTTGGAAAGCAATAGTGCTGGCATTTTTTAAAAATATTTGTTGGTATTTATTATATTGATTCAATATGTTCAATAAACCTATAAATATCAAAAATATTGATTGAATATATTTTAATTATTTGTTAGATAATCGATAGTCAATCTAACTCCAAACCCTGTAGCTCCTTTCGAGTTATATGATCTGAATTTAGTAGAAGGTTGTATCCATGATGTTCCTGCAATATCCACATGAATCCAAGGTGTATTTTTATTTATGGAATGAAACAAAAAAGCTGCTGCAGTTATAGTTCCAGCTGCGCCTTTAGGACCTGTATTTTTAATATCAGCAACATCTGATTTTATCATATCCATGTAGTCATTATTAAGTGGAAGTTGCCATATCTCTTCATTGCATCTTTTAGAAGATTCTTTAAATTTAGTAGCAAAATCATCATTATTTGTGGTGAATCCTGCTACATTTGTACCCAATGCAGTTATACACGCTCCTGTTAAAGTTGCAAAATCAATTATTGCTTTCGGAGAATATTTAGTTTCTCCATATGATATAGCATCAGACAAAATTAACCTACCTTCTGCATCTGTGTTAATAATTTCTACCATTTTTTCATTATACATTTTAATTATATCTCCAGGTCTATACGAATTACCTCCGGGCATATTTTCTACAGATGGAATTATGCCAACTAAACTTATTGGTAATTTCAATTCAGATACAGCTTTCATAATACCCAAAACGACACAGCCTCCACATTTATCAAATTTCATCTCATCCAATTTATCACTAGGTTTCAACGATATTCCGCCAGTATCAAACGTAACTGCTTTTCCAACTACAACTATTGGACGATCATTTTTCTTTATATTATATTCTAACACAATCAATCTTGGCTCATTTTTACTACCCATGCCTACAGATATTATACCATTAAATTTTTTTTTCTCTAAATAATCTTTTGTAAGAACACGGCATTTGAGAGTACTCGTAGCTATTGATTTGGCAAATTTAGCCATTTTTGCTGGAGCGCAGTCATTAGGAGGTAAATTAGCAATATCTCTAGCAAATATTACACCATTATTTATTTTCTGTGTTTTGATTATTATGTCGTTGATTTTTTTGTCATGAATTAATATGCATAATATTGGAGTTATTTTTTGATTAATTTTGTATTTGTCAAAATTATACATAGATAGCTCTGCACCTTCAACAATAGATCTAGCAAATTCTTGAGACTCTTTAGGAAGTACTATTGTGTATTCAGGCAATTTCATCTTTTGTATTTCTCGTGTAATCTTGCCTGTGGACTCTCTTATCTTTTCTGAATTCAAGTTTTTTCTTAATCCTAGTCCAATCAATATAACTTTCTCAGCTAGAATTAGACCATGAGTCTCAATAATCCTTATTTCTCCTTCTTTCCATTCGGTATTTGATATTATTTGTTTGATTGTATTTCCAACACGTCCATGTATTTCATTAATCCAATAAGGTTTCTCATTCTCATAAATAAAATGGCATAGTGCTTTAGTATTTTTATAGAGATGGTTTTTAACTTCAGTTACTATTTTCATATGTGACGTATTAATATTTTATTGAGATATTATTTGTTGTGTTAAATCTATCAAAATCACTAAAAATATAAATTAATTTTTAATGTGTAATTATTAAAATAATTAGATTATCATAAAGAATTAATATAATTTATTGATGTAAACCATTATTAGTAAACTAATAAACTCTGTATAAACTTATTTTATAAATTTATGTTCTTTATTTTGCTACTTAACTAATCTTCAGTATCTTTTTATTTCATTTTAAAATTGAAAAATAGTGATGAAAAACTATTATTCAATCAAAAAAACAGCCTTGAAAGTACGTAAATTAATTATAGATTGTATTTCTGATGCTGGCTCTGGTCATCCTGGAGGATCATTATCTATGGTTGAAATTCTTGGATGTTTATTTTATAATCACATTAAATATAACCCTAAGAATCCTGGGTGGAATAAGCGAGACAAATTAATCTTGTCAAAAGGCCATGCATCTCCAGGACTTTTTTCATATTTAGCAATGATGGGATATTTTGAAATTGATAAGCTTAGTACATTTCGTAAATTTGGAAGTATGTTGCAAGGGCATCCTAATCTACAATGTCCAGGCGTTGAATTTTGTGGAGGCTCACTAGGAATTGGACTATCGTTTTCAATTGGTGATGCATTAGCTGCGAGAATAGATAACTCTTCTCGTCGTATTTATACCATTATTGGTGATGGGGAGTCTGACGAAGGACAAATATGGGAAGCTGCTATGTCCGCAGCTAAATATGGTATTGATAATTTGACAGTGATACTGGATAGAAATTATGTACAACAAGATTCTCATACTGAAGATATAATGCCATTAGATGTTATCGCTGAAAATACCAATACTGAAAATAGCATTTACACAATTAAAAATAAGTGGAAATCGTTCGGATGGAATGTGATTGATATAGACGGACATAAAATAGAACAAATAGATTATGCTATAAGGGAATCTAAAAAAATCAAAAATAAACCGTCTATAATAATAGCTAATACTGTGAAAGGCAAAGGAATTGATCATATGGAACATAATCCAAATTGGCATGGACAAGCTCCTCAACGTGAGTTTATACCTCTTATTGATACTGAATTAAATTCACAATTCATGATAGCCCCTTCTATTATTGCTGGGTATTCTAGCGATCTACAGAATAAAATCAAATTATGTGAACATGCTAAAGCAGATTACATACATTTAGATGTCATGGACGGTATTTTTGTTAATAACAAAACATTTGATTTTAAAAAAATAAAAGAATTACGTAATGTTACAAATTTACCATTTGATGTACATTTGATGATCTCAAACCCATTAAAATACATCATGAAATACATAGATGCTGGGAGTGATATAATTAGCGTGCATGTGGAAGCTTGCAATGAATCATCTTTTGGGGAGATTCATGATATTTTACAAAATCGTGGCATGGGAATAGGCTTAGCAATTAATCCAGACACTAAATTACCTGAATGGTCTTATAATTTTCTCACTAGTCTTGATCAACTAATAGTAATGTCAGTGCAACCTGGAAAATCAGGACAAAAATACATCGAAACCACTCATGCTAAAACACAATCATTACTTCATATACTACATAAATACAAATTTGAAGGTTACATAGAAGCAGATGGTGGTGTTTGTCAAACAAATATAGGTCAATGTTTTATTGATGGGGCACGAATATTTGTAGGTGGTAATGCTATTGTAGGACAATCTAATGTACAAAATGCAATCACTGAATTCAGACACACAATTTTGTATACCATCAAAAAATTACTTATATCACAAGCTAATAAAATAGGCGGAAGTAAATTCATTGAGAAATGGATTAATTTACATAACAAAGAAAAATCTAGTATGATTAATAATATTGCGACTGATTTAGGGTATATGTAACATGGAATCCAATTTAACAGACATGAGAACAGTATATGGTAAAACATTAATCGAATTGGGAAAATCTAATCACAGAATAGTTGTTATTGGCGCAGACACAACAAACTCATTAAAAATATCTCAGTTTGGAAAAATATTTAAAAATCGTTTTTTTAACGTTGGAATTGCAGAAGCTAATTTAGTTTCAATTGCTGCTGGCCTAGCCAATGCCGGCAAAATTGTTTTCGCCGGCACATATGCAATATTCGTTCCTGGGAGATGTGTAGATCAAATTAGAAATGCAATCGCATATCCTTCACGATGTAACCAAAAAGGATTAAATGTAAAGCTGGTAGTTTCTCACGGAGGTATTTCTGTTGGTGCAGACGGTGGATCTCATCAACAATTGGAGGATATAGCAATAATGAGAACAATTCCAAATATGAAAGTCCTTATACCTGCAGACTCCGTTTCAGTTTCTGAACTCACTCGTATAATGTCTGAAAAGTATGGGCCTTTTTACATGAGAATGGCTAGACCAAAAACACATACGATACATCATACGTCGCAAAAATTTTTACTAGGCAAAGGAATTATTGTAAACGATGGTTCTGATTGTACTATAGCTGCCTGTGGAATAACTGTTAAAATGGCACTCGACGCTGCTAGATTGTTAAAAAAAGATGGAATTTCTTGTCAAGTTATAGATATGTTTTCAATCAAACCTCTTGATAATGATATATTGGAAAAGTCTGCTCGTAAAACTGGATTTATAATCACATGTGAAGAACATAATGTTATTGCTGGTTTTGGTTCTGCAGTATGTGAAACAATTTCTAATACGTATCCAGTTCCTATAAAAAGAATTGGTATAAATGATAGTTTTGGAGAATCTGCACGAGATTCTGAAATGACATTATTATTTAAAAAACATAAATTAACTCCTGAAGATATAGCAAATAATGTTAGGGAGATAAGAAGATGAAAATATTTTTAGATACCGCGAATATAAAATCCATTAAATTTTACAATGATATGGGATTAATAGACGGCGTGACAACAAACCCATCATTACTAGCGAAAGAAAAAGACAATCCTCACAAAATTATGAAATCTATATCTAATATGATGGATAAAGGTGATGTTAGTCTTGAAGTAATAGGCACTACTTCATCTGAAATGATCAAAGAAGGACGTCAGCTAAAACAATACGGTGATAATGTGGTTGTAAAATGTCCAATGACTGCGGATGGACTTATTGCATGTAAAAAACTAACTAGTGAAAATATACCAGTTAACATAACTTTGATTTTTTCATCTAACCAAGCCATACTAGCAGCTAAATCTGGAGCAAAATACATAAGTCCATTCATAGGACGTTTGGATGATATTGGAAATGACGGTATTAATATTATAGGTGAAATTAAACAAATTTTTCAAAACTATGATTATAATACACAGATACTTGTGGCTAGTGTCAGACATCCAATGCATGTAATACAATCTGCTAAAATTGGTGCCGATGCAATTACAATGCCTCCAAAAATTCTAGATAAAATGATTCAACATAATCTTACCACCATTGGATTGAATAACTTTTTATCTGATTGGAAAAAAATTAAATAAAATTTAGTTTTTTTTATGTTTGTAATAGTAACCTATTTTCTAATTGTAGATCATTAATTTCTTTTCTTCTAGGAGCGAATGTAAATTATGAACTGATCTATATACGTCTGATTCTTTCTTGGCACCAGTACATACTAATTTACCAGACGCAAATAATAGAATGACCGTTTTTGGATCTAACATTCTATGTATTAATCCAGGAAATTGTTCAGGTTCGTACATACTTCTTGGTAACACTCTAGCTGCATATTCTAAATGTATCTTACCTCCTAAATTTATTGCAGCTACTATATTTTGTACAGCTATTACAGCATCATTTTTTATTTTGATGCCTCCCTTACGAAGTTTTTGTACTACGGTCCTCACAGCTTTTATTGCCATTTCTTCTGATTTTGCCCCAGTACATACCATTTTACCAGTTCTAAATAATAGAGTGGCAGTTCTAGGCATATTTAATCGGAATACTAATCCTGGAAATTGATCTGGGTGATATTCTGTGTCGGGGAATTTTTTAGTAACATCATTAAGATCGATTTTTTGATCTACCGAAGCTGATGCCACCACATTTTCAACACTTACAATTGGTTTTGTTTGTGGCATTTATAATCTTATAATTAAACTTTATGTGTACATAATAACCTTTGTATATTGAAACTAATGATTATTAATATTTAAATTACATATCTTGATCTCCAATACCACATATTTGATCCAGATTCTAATTCTGTAATTTTATTATGAATTATATTTGATCTACCGCTATTGATTTCAATTATATTTTCCTAATTTGCTGGTTTTTGAATCTGATTATGAGTAAGTCTTTCTATAAACTCATTTTTAGTAAGACCAAATAGTTTATTCTTCTTAATATCTTTTATTGTTATGTATTTAATTTTATTTTTATCACAATTTATAAGATATTCTCCACTTTGATGTGCAGGAAATATTTTAATATGTTCTGGTAAATTCAGAATTTTGTTGTGTAATGTATGGTATAATTTATCTGCTAATATAATTGAATTCTCATGTAGACCCGGTCTGCCTACACCATTAAAAGATATAACATCGCCAGAAAATATATATTCCATATCTATAATTAAACACAAACTTCCAATTGTATGACATGGGGTATGAATTATTTTTATTTCTTTGTTGCCTATATTTAATTTGGTATTTTCATTAATGTGATTTGCATCGAAACTATATTTTTCATATTCGCTAACATGTAATTTTGAATTAGTAATATGGTGCTAATTATCTGGCAGCTGAAATATGATCTGCATGTTGATGAGTATCTACCACGCCCGTAATTTTTAATTTTTTTACTTTAATCAAATCTACATAATATGAAATAGGATATAAAGAATCAATAATCATAGCTTCGTCTCCAGAACAAAATATGTATGATAAGCATCCGTTACCAATTTTCTCAATTCTGATTATTCGTAATTCATTGGTAACAAGCATTTCTTCGTAATTTAAAATTTTATTCCATTCGGACATTCCACCTATTAATGAAGAAGATTTCATATTGAATTTAGCAAGTATGGCAGAAGCTATAGTTGATCTATTTCCACGACTACAAATGGTTACTATTTTTTTATTTAATGGAATATCAGTTTGACGATTTGATAATTCTGATAGAGGTATATTAGTTGCATTTGAAATTTTTGAAGTGATAAATTCATTAGGTTCTCTCACATCTAATAAAAATAAATTCTGATCCTGCTTATCAATTTCACCAAGTCAAAATTAACAATAGTGGTATTTAGAACATTTTTTACCAATTTTTCCTTCCATTTTGTTATACCTCCAATTAAAAAATATGCTATATATCCATATTTTTTCATCATGCAGACCATTTCTCTTGATGTAGTTTCATCATAATCCACAAATATTATAATAAAATTTAGTGATTTTGTTCAGTATAGTTATATCTGGAATTATATTCGCTGATCCTTCTATATGCCCATTATCATATTGATATTTTTGTCTAACATCTAAAATCAATCTATTGTCAACTTTGATATTGCTTGCTATAATTCCATCTTCTCTCATATTCTTATATTTTTGATTTTTGTATTTATTAATTCTGATCTAAGATATTTAGTATTTTATTAGTTATATCATTCACTTCATTAACAGCTAATATTTTTTCATATCCTAACATTTTCAAATTGTTTGCTATAGTGATAGAATGTAGTGTATTGTAACCTAATCCTATTGCAGCCATTCTGATATTAGATAATTTAAAAAACCTTATGGCATTTTTAACTGCGTCTGAATCTGACGGTTCTCCATCAGTTAATGTTAAAAAAATATCGGGTTTTTGTAAATATAGCATAGATTTTATTTTCATATATACTTCAGCTAAAGGTGTTCCTCCATTAGCTTCTATCTTTGATAGCCTACGTGCAGATACATTGTCCCATTTCTCTCCATCAGACTTGATTAGCCAACATGTAATTTCCTTATCTGTTGTATTGAAAGCATAAATAGAAAATTTAATTTTTAGATATGATAATACTTCACATAATGCTAGTGTTGCTTTTTTGTATTCCAATTTATTTTTCCAAATACTAGAAGAATGATCTAACAATATCATAATTCTTGTTTTTATAGTTACTACATTATCTAAAAAAAATGGTTTATGTTCGTCCAGATAAGAGTCAAAATCAAATTCATCTCCTATATTTGCAAATTCTTCTTTTAAGTTTATTTTAAAC
>WTHC01000049.1 GCA_011523285.1 Nitrosopumilaceae archaeon
GCTAACAGTTTACCGATTAATTTAGGATCGCCTCGCGTACCTCGAATATAATTACTTATTGCAGCTTGTGTAACGCCTAATAATTTTGAAATTTCGTCTTCTCCGATATTATGATTTTCAGCAAGTTTTTTTGCAAGTATGGCGCGTAATGCAGGTATTAATGTCCTTGATTCTATTTCTGCTGGTAGTAACATAATTCACAAAATAATAAATAAAATATTAAAGTTGCCACTAAATAAAATTATTTTATATGAAACAACATAATATGCATATGATGATGATTTCTAAATTATCAGATTATACAAATATTACCATTAATACTATGCAAACCGCAGTATCTAAATGTGAAAGTGATTGTATTTCTTTATCAGGTGGATTAGATAGTAGTATAATAACATATTTAGCTCAAAATAGAAAAATTAACACCGTCACAATAAACACCAAAAATTTTAAATCAGATGATTTGATCTATTCACAACGAATTACAAATAAATTTAATATTCAATTAGACACATTAACAATTACCATCTATGACATTGCATTAGCC
Organism: Nitrosopumilaceae archaeon; assembly: GCA_011523285.1. Lineage (GTDB taxonomy): Archaea > Thermoproteota > Nitrososphaeria > Nitrososphaerales > Nitrosopumilaceae > WTHC01. Next base: position 548 of record WTHC01000049.1, read on the forward strand.
ATAGATAATACTATTCAAATTTTAAAAAATTTCAACGACATAGAAATAAGAAATTCGGTAGCAATGTATATCATTTTAAAACATATCAAAAGGAAAGGATATAATAGTATAATAACCGGAGATGGGGCAGATGAGTTATTTTTTGGATATAATTTCATGTTAAAAAAAAATATTCAAGAATTACAAGATGAATTTAAACGTATACTAACAATAATGCATTTTCCTATATTGAAACTTGGAAAATCATTAAATATAAAAATTGAAACACCTTTCTTACATACAGATGTAATAAAATTAGCTGGTCAAATTCCCATTTCGTTTAAAATAAATAAAAATCACAATATAAAATATGGAAAATGGATTTTACGGAAATCGTTCGAAAAAAAATTACCATATGGAATAAGCTGGAGAATTAAATCACCAATCCAAGACGGTAGCGGTACAACAAATTTGATAGGTTTTTTTGATAGTTTTATTGATGATAATGAATTCCAAAAAACAAAGAGTGAAATTTATAAACATGATAATATCATAATTAGATCAAAGGAATCTCTTTATTATTATAAAATATTTAAAAAGCATTTTAAATTACCTAAGATTTTGTCAAGTAATAAAAAAGCTTGTCCATACTGTAATTATACCAAAAAAATATTTTCAAAATTTTGTACAATGTGTGGATCATTTCCTATTTAATTTTTTGAGCCATTTTTTTGGTTTTTTGATAAAGATTTTTTTGCATCCATCACAACAAAAATAATAGATTTGTTCATTTAATGTGTATGATGTTGCTAAGTTTTGATCTAATTCAATACCACAAACAGGATCTGTAATCATTATAGATGTCACAATAAGTAATAATCAACATATTATTTATTTTGATTGTTATTTAGCAAGGTTTGTATCACTTCATTAAATTTTTTAATTGTTAATGTAGGTATTGTCAAAACTTTTAAATTTTCATCCACATGTGAAATTAATTTGTGGCCTACCAATGTAGATAATATTCCAGGAGTAGATCTGATAAGCTGTAACATTTTAACAGATTGACTTAAGTTTCCTAACTCTCGAATAATATTATGATTTAATAGCTTACCTTGCATTAGTGGTACACTAGAAAATACTCCAATCCCACACTTCTGTGCAGCTTCTAGAATACTGATATAATTATTATTTAATAATTGATTTTTATGTAAATAGGCTTGATCTAGATATAAATTAAATGGTAGTTGAATAAATTTAAAACCATGATTAGAACCACCTGCGTCCTTAGCTAATTCTAATACATCGAAGAGTGACAAATATTGTGGATTATTTTCATCAGTACGAAAACATTCCCATGTAGCCATACCATAAAATTTTATTTTGCCTTCATCTATTTTACTTTCGTAAAATTCAAACACTGACTTAAGATTTTGAAAAAAGATATTTTTAGATGTGTCTTTAAAATGAGATTCCCATGGATTATGTAAATACATTAGATCTATACAATCCATATGTAAATTCTTCAAACTTCTTTCTAACTGATCTTCTAAATACTTGATTGTCATGCAATGATATGAAGTAGATATATCACCTGAATGTATAATTTCATTTTGAACATATTCTCTATTTACATATGTCCAAAATTCTTCATTAATATCACCATCATTTGTAACATAACCATTTTTGGTGCTGATAAACAGTTCATCACGATTTATTACATTTGCATTGAGTAATTCAGAAATAGCTTTTCCAACAACTCGTTCAGATTTTTGTGATCTGTAGTTTATTGCAGTATCAATTAAATTAATTCCATTATTTATGGATTTTTGAATTGCTTGTTTTATTAGATTATCAGTGTTAATGGTATTATCTCCTAGATAGGTACCCATCCCAACATTAGATATATGCACTTTAGCGAATTCCCTAAAATTATTTATATTATAATTGTTGAATTTTCTAGAATAATTTAGAGTTCCTGCTGTAGTTGAACATCCTTCTATCATAAGTTTACTACCAGATTAATTTAATTTTAATCATACTGCATAATTACACAATTCAATTTACCATCACCATATCAATTATAAAACCAGAAATCAGTAACATACTATACAGTCTACTAAATAATATGATTCTACCAATAATATGTACTATTATATTAATATTATCATAATTTGTTCTTAATTTAACCCCATATTTAATTACTAATGGTATTGTTAACAATACTAACAAACAATAATGATTAAGTAATGATAGCAATACGCAAATAATAATTATACTATATAACAATATTGGAAAAATCCAATAAACGATGGTAGATTTTCTTTTTCCAAAAATTATTAAGATTGTTCTTCTGCCACCATGTTTATCAGCATCAAAATCTGGAAATGACGAAATAAATAATACTAGCGAGGATAATAAGCCAATATTAACACCAGTTAAAATTACGTCCATACTAATTTCAGGGTATTGAATAAAATAGCTTCCAATTAATATCATTGCGCTTTTAGTACAAACAAATATTTCAGATAATCCATAATTCACAATTTTGGTAGAATAAAAATAAATTGAACTAATTGCAAAAATTAGTAATATGGCTATTGTGATTCCATGTACATAAATAAAATAAATGCCAATGCAAGTTCCAAAAAATAGAAAAAGCATTCCCATAAAATAAAAATGTGATGGTTTTATCACACCCGAAGGCAGCATGCCGGTACCGCCACTAAATTTTGTCCGATGGGTTTTATTGTCAATCCCGCGTTTAAAATCCCAATAATCATTTAATAAATCTACACTAATATGTAATAGTACTACACCACATGTTGTCAATATGGCATAATAAACATTAATAAAATTATGGTGATGATAATTAATTAGAAGACCAATTAGTATAGAAACTATAGATGAAATTAGAAATTTAATACGAATTGCATG
>WTHC01000008.1 GCA_011523285.1 Nitrosopumilaceae archaeon
ATATAATCTATTTGTAATAAATCATTTAAAATTTTATTTATGTTATCCAAATTAAATATTTTCATTGATGTTATGTTTAAACATCTATATATATTCCATTTTTAGTATTTTTGACATCATAGGTACTTAATTTTATATCTTTAAGATAATCTAACAGTTTACCTGTTTTGATGTCGTAGTGCCAAGAGTGTGACGGACATTCAATTATATTATTAGTTACTTTACCATGCACTAAAGATCGATCTTGATGCACACATAATGAATCCAAAGCGTAATAAGTTTCGTTGATATTGAAAATAACTATTTTTTTTTTGTTAATTTCAAATTGTTTGCTTTGACCATTTTTGATTGAATTTTTTTCTGTTATTTTTATCAATACTTCATAAAATATTAAGTTATAATATATAATTTGATAAGATTTTATATTGTTATTATTGTTGTTATATGTGAATAAAATAAAAAATTCTAAATTATCCAATAGTGGAGAATTATCATATAAATGGGCTAGAAATCATATGAAAATTCTTGATGCCACCATAAACAAATTGAAAAAAAATAAACCACTAGAAGGAATAACTCTTGGATTTTGTTTACATATAACAAAAGAGACATCAGTATTATTAATGGGTGCCAAAGAACTAGGTGCAAAAGTTGCAGCATGTGGTGCCAATCCGCTCACTACTCAAGACGATATTGCAGCATATCTAGCATCTAATGGAATCAATATTTTTGCGTGGAATAATCAATCGAATAAAGAATACAATCATTGTATAGAACGAGTTCTAGAGTATAAACCAAATATATTAACTGATGATGGTGCAGATATGAACATAAAATCTCATTTTGTCAAAAAATATAATGCATTGGATATCATGGGATCCACAGAAGAAACCACTGCAGGAGTAAATAGATTAAAAGCTATAGAACAAAAAGGAAAATTGAGATATCCTGTAATAGCTGTCAATAATGCATATACAAAACATATGTTTGATAACAAATATGGTACAGGTCAAAGTACCATAGATGGTTATTTAAGATCTATGAACCTGCTATTTGCATCTAAGCGTGTGGTAGTAGTAGGATATGGATGGGTTGGAAAAGGAGTTGCCATGAGATGTAAAGGAATGGGCTCAAAAGTCATCGTTACAGAAATCAGTGCAATAAAAGCACTCGAAGCACATATGGATGGATTTGATGTTATGACAATGTCGAAAGCATGTAGAATCGGAGACATATTTATCACTTGTACAGGTATGATCAATGTAATTACCAAAAAACATTTAGAAAATATGAAAGATGGTGCAATAGTAGGCAATGTTGGTCATTTTGACGTAGAAATAAACACAAAATTTTTATTAAAAGAATCTAAAAGCGTGAATGAAGTTAGAGCTAATTTAAGTGAATGTATATTAAATAACACAAAAAAAATATATTTAATAGGACGCGGCAGAGTTGCAAATTTAGTGGCTGCAGAAGGTCATCCTCCAGAAGTAATGGCCCAATCATTTTCAAATCAAATTCTTTCAATTTTATATATACTAAAAAATCACAAAACAATGAAAAATGTTGTTAGTGGAGTACCGTTAGAAATAGATCGTCAAATTGCAATTAACGCACTTCATGCCATGAACATTAATATTGATACATTAACTAAAGAACAAAAAAATTACATGAACGACTGGAATTTATGATTTGAGAGATAAAGCAATTATCACCAGTGCGCTTCCATATTCAAATGGAGAGATTCACATTGGCCATATAGCATCAACTTATTTGCCTGCGGATATAACTACAAGATTTTTAAAACAACATGGAGTAAATGTTTATTATATTTGTGCTTCAGATGATTTTGGAACACCTATTCTTATCAAATCAGAACAAGAAAATAAAAATCCAAAACAATATGTAGACCACTGGAATAAACAACACTTAAATGATTTTAAAGCCGTAGATATAAAATTTGATTTTTTTGATAGTACCAGCACTCAAGAACACGAAAAATTCGTCCAATATATTTTTACTAAATTATATAAACAAGGGCACATATACAAATCTAAGATCATTCAATTTTATTGCAAAACCGATAAAAAATTTTTGTCAGATAGATATGTAATTGGAAAATGTCCATATTGTAATAGCGATGATCAATATTCAGATCTATGTGAGCAATGTGGTCGAATTCCTAAAAAAATAAACAATCCAAAATGCATATTATGTGGTGAAAGTCCAATAAAAAAAGAAACTGAACATTATTTTTTTAAATTAAATAAATTCTCGTCAAGATTATCAATATGGCTAAAAAATAATACAAATCTACAAATTGATGTAAAAAAATATGTTCAGAATTGGATCAAAAACGGATTGATAGACTGGGACATAACAAGAGATATAAAATGGGGGATTTCAATACCAATAAATAATTCAGATCAAGTATTTTACGGATGGTTTGATAATCATTTAGCATATATATCATCTGCAATTAAATTTTTAGATAAACAAGGTTTAGATGGAAAAAAATTCTGGAATTCTGCAGATATATATCATTTTATAGGCAAAGATATAATTTATCATCATTATTTATTTTTGCCAGCTATACGACTGGGTATTAATGAAGAATATAAATTACCAGATTACATACCAACACGAGGCCACTTAAAATTACATAATAAAAAATTATCTAAAAGTAGAAATTGGCAAATTAGCATAAAACAATTTTTAGCAGAATATCCAGCAGATTATTTACGATTCTATTTAACATTAATCACACAGTATTCACAAGATGACTTAAATTTTAATTGGGAAGAATTTGCCACAATAATAAATTCAGAATTGATTGGAAATATTGGTAATTTCATAAACCGTGTATTAAAATTAACAGACAGCAAATATCACCTGAAAATTCCAACACCAAACAAATTTGATGACATGGACAACACAATCATGAACAAGATCAATCAAATCAACAAAAAATTTGAAATATTTATGATACAAAATAATTTAGATAAAGGATTAAAATGCATATTACAAACATCAGCTTTATTAAATCAATATTTTCAACATAAAGAACCTTGGAAAAATGACTCTAATAGCGATAATTGTATTTTCATATCATTAGATGCTATTGCTAATATCAGCATAATGTTATATCCATTTTTACCCACAACTGCACAAAAAATTTGGAAACAATTAAACATAAATGCAAAAATGATCGAAAAAAATAACAAAACAAACATTATCATATCTGGTCATAATATAGAAAAACCATCAATTTTATTTACAAAAATTGAAAAAGAACAAATTCAAAACAATATATCTCAAATCAAAGATGGTTAATTATTTAATCGATCAGAGTCAATGTATTATAATATTGCCACAGATTATATTTAGTTTATATAATATGACAAACATCTATTG
>WTHC01000033.1 GCA_011523285.1 Nitrosopumilaceae archaeon
ATTGTGTATTAATAATAAAGAAGAATGTCAAAATAATTGTAATCTCTGGCAAAACAGCTTCTAAAACTATAGAAGCTAATAGAATTGCACACAATATTGCAAGTACAATAGGAGGATCGTCTGGAGGCAATGAAGAATTTGCCCAGGGCGGCGGCATAGACAAATCAAAAATAAATATAGCGATATCAAATGTAGAAAATATTATGAGTGGAAAATGATAGATTGGAATAAAATAGAAATAAAATGGAGAAATGTGTGGAATAAAAATAAAATTTTTGAATCAAATGTAGAAAACAACGAAAAAAAATTCATAACAGTAGCATATCCATATCCGAATTCCCCTCAACATATAGGGCATGGAAGAACATATACGATAACAGATGTGCATTCAAGATTTTTAAGAATGCAAGGATTCAATGTACTTTTTCCTATGGGATTTCATTATACTGGAACACCCATATTAAGCATATCTAAAAAAATTCAAAAGAAAGATCAAGAAATATTTGATACGTTTGATAAAATATACAAAATACCAAAATCAAAAATAAATGAGTTTACAGATCCAATTAAAATTGCAAAATATTTTCACAATGAAATTAAGCTAGGGATGATCGAAATGGGATATTCGATTGATTGGCGTAGAGAATTTACAACAATAGATCCCATATATAAAAAATTTGTCGAATGGCAGTTTTACCAATTACATAAAAAAAATTTGATTGTGCAAGGCACTCATCCAGTAGGTTGGTGCCCAATGGATCAAAATCCAGTATCACAACACGATACAGTAGGAGATGTAGAACCCAATTTCACAGAGTATACAATAATCAAATTTAGTTATGATGAATATGTATTACCAGCTGCCACATTAAGACCAGAAACAATATTTGGTGTAACAAATATTTGGATCAATCCAAAGATGATATATAAGATAGTATTAGTGGATAATGAAAAATGGATAATAAGCTCTGATTGTTTTTATAAAATTAAATTTTTAAAGAAAAATTTAACTTATTTAGATGAAATATCAGGAGACATGTTATTATATAAAAAAGCAAAAACTATAACAAAAAATGAAGTAATTATTTTACCTGCAGAATTTGTTAAAAATGAGATGGGCACTGGAATAGTAATGTCAGTTCCAGCTCATGCTCCATATGATTATCAAGCACTAGAAGATCTAAAAAAAAGTACAAAAACTACAAACATCAAACCAATAACAATAATAGAAACCAAAAATGAATACAATACCACACGCGTAAAAGAAATTATAAATAAATTTGGCATCACAGATCAAAATGATTCAAATTTAATTATTGCAACCAAAGAGCTATATTCTCATGAATTTAACTATGGTATATTAAATGAAAAAGCTGGAAAATTTGCAGGTATAAAAATCAAAAAAGCTAGAGATATTGTGAAATCATGGATTTTAAATAATAATATTGGATCTACAATGTTAGAATTATCAGAACCTATAAAATGTAGATGTGGCGCTCCATGCGTAATAAAAATTTTGGATAACCAATGGTTTTTAAATTATGGAGATGAGAAATGGAAAAACCAAGTCAGAAACTGCGTTAAAAATATGCAAATCACACCGACTGAAATAACAATAGAATTTTATCGAGTAATAGATTGGTTAAAAGAAAGAGCTTGCGCGAGACAACACGGTCTTGGAACAACACTTACATGGGACAAAGAATGGATTATTGAAAGTTTATCTGATTCCACAATATATATGGCATATTATATAATCTCAAAATACATAAATAACAAAAGTATAACAGACGATAATAATATTTCAAATTTATTTTTCGATTACATATTTTTTGGAGATGGTGATCTACTTAAGATTGCGTACAAATGTAAAATATCCAAAGATATATTACAAAAAATCAGAAAAGATTTTTTATATTTTTATCCTATAGATTGTAGACATTCTGGAAGAGATTTAGTACCAAACCATTTGACATTTTTCATAATGAATCATGTTGCAATTTTTAAAGAGCAACAATGGCCTAAACAAATAGTTGTCAATGGATCTGTACTCATGTATGGAAAAAAAATGTCAAAGTCCATGGGTAATATTATCCCACTTAGAGATGCCATAAAAAAATATGGCGCAGATCCAATTAGAGTTTCTATAATTATAATATCAGAACTACTTCAAGACATAGACTTCGATTTAAAATCCATAGAGAATGTTCAAATAAGGTTAGAAAACATTTTGTTAAAATGTTCTACATATAAAGAATTGAAAAATAACAAAAAAATAACTAATGAAGACAAATGGTTATGGAGTAGACTAAATGTATTAATAAAAACAATCACAGAATTGATGCACAAAATTAGATTGCGAGATGCATTAAATAGGATATTATTTGACTTTGACAATGATATAAATTGGTATTTACGACGAACAGAATCAAAACATAATTTACAAAATAAATCAATATATGACTTTTTATCTTCTAGAGTTTTGATGTTATCACCTTTTGCGCCGCACATAGCAGAAGAAATGTGGAAAGAGTTAGACAACACAGAAACTATTTCTAGATGTAAATGGCCAGAACCAATTTATGAATATGATAAAAATTCTGTGCATTTAGAAGATTTCTTGAAATCAGTAGTTAGCGATATAAATAATATTATTAAAGTAACTAAGATCAAACCTAAAAAAATAATTATATATACGTGCAATAATTCTAAAATCAGCATATATAAAAAGATAATGAGCCTTATGATAAATAATCATGTCAATAACAAAAATTTATTACATAATATAATTTCAAGATTAGAAAAGATTGAAATAAAAAAATATATCAAATTTATAAATCAATCAATCAAAGACATATCTACTATGTCCATAGAAGACAGAAAAATAAAAATGGAATTGAAAGACTTTGATGAAAAATCTATTTTATATTCAGAATTAAAACCACTAATAAGATACGAATTTGATTTAGATGTGGAAATATATTCTGAATCAGATTATGATAAATATGATCCTGGTAATAAAGCTAAGAATTCACGACCGTTCAAACCTGCAATATTAATCGAATAAACATGTATAAAAATAATTATAAAATGCAATTACATAAGTAAAGTAATGAAAATTGCTGTTGTTGGTATTGGAGTTGCTGGCGGGTATTTACTTTCAAGGTTGAAAGATCGTCACGAAGTAACAGGATTTGAAAGAATGAGCGATGACAAACACGATTCTATTTGTGCATGGGGATCTTCAAAATCAAAAATGATTGAATTATGTTCTAAAGCAAATATAGATTTTGAGAAATACGTGATTCACAATGGAAAAAAATTACACATAGATATGAACAATACTAAATTTGCAATAACATTGAAAGGTCTATGCACATATGATAAAATAGGTATAATCAAAGAT